>NZ_MCYD01000443.1:0-456 GCF_002876325.1 Vibrio sp. 10N.261.52.A1 | reverse complement strand
CATAACGGATTGCGAGTGCTTTTGGTTCAAGACCATTGTGCTCAAAAAGCTGCAGCTGCACTCGCCGTTAATGTCGGGCACTTTGATGATCCTGCCGACCGAGAAGGTTTAGCGCATTACCTAGAGCATATGCTATTTCTAGGAACTGAAAAGTATCCAAAGGTCGGAGAGTTTCAGAGTTTTATCAGCCAACATGGTGGCAGTAACAATGCTTGGACCGGAACAGAGCACACTTGCTTCTTTTTTGACGTCGAATTGAATGCCTTCGAGGGCGCTCTAGATCGCTTTAGCCAATTCTTTACCGCCCCTCTATTTAACGAAGAAGCACTAGATAAAGAGCGCCAAGCCGTTGATTCTGAGTACAAGATGAAACTCAACGATGATGCGCGACGCCTATACCAAGTTACCAAAGAGTTGGTTAATCACAACCACCCATTCTCGAAGTTTTCTGTCGGT
>NZ_MCYD01000442.1:0-273 GCF_002876325.1 Vibrio sp. 10N.261.52.A1 | reverse complement strand
TTTGCTTTTTGCTTTTTGGAAGGTCTATCTCTTTAGTAAGCTCGACAAAAGAAGTTAACGCTCAACTTGCACCAGCTTCAGGTACGAATGCAGCTCGCTGTTCTTATACTCCACCGCTGAGTGAATATTAAGGTCTGCTCGAGCTACAACCGCGAATTCATATCGGTTGTCGCCTTTAGTAATCTCAACGTGCAATAAGCCGTCTTTTAACTGCCACTGCCCTACAGTTTTAAAGCGGTCAAACAAACGGTACTCCGTTAGAGTGCCATCGGC
>NZ_MCYD01000441.1:0-731 GCF_002876325.1 Vibrio sp. 10N.261.52.A1 | reverse complement strand
CTTGTTCTTTAATCTCAATTAATTGTACTTCCATTGAAGGGCCTGCCTATGAAATAAACAAGTTCAACTATGCTAATGAACGGGCTTTAGCGTCAACCTATTGCCTTGTCGAAAGTGGGCAAACCTGAAATGTTTTCTAACCAACTGACTTTCGACTCATTGTAGATATTTACATCTGGTTTTAGCTCACCTAACAAATCTAAGTCTAGGCAGCCGAGATGTAGAATATTTAACCCTGCGTATTTTGGATTTGAATTGAATATCGGTGTGCCACATTCACCGCAAAAGTGTTTTCGCGCATTCTCCGTCACATCACAAAACGATAAATCACCAGTAACCAGCTCAAAGTCTGTCTGCAGTACTGCAACGTAAGTTGAAAATGCAGCTCCATTCATTTTTCGACATAAATTACAGTGACAATTGACGATACGCTTAAAGTCACCAGTGACTTTAAACTGTACAGCATTACAGAGACAACTTCCTAAAACCATTTAATACCTCATTACTAGCGTTTAACTGAGTCACCCAAACACTTTCGTATTCATAGCATCGACAAAACTATGAAGCTAACTCACAAGTGACTAATCGACTATAAGCCACTGATTAAATATCAAAAACACCAATCATAAAGATATATACGGAACTGAGTAGCGATGCGCATCAATGAGCAATAGAAACGATAATATGGACGACGTTATAAGTACTATGGTTAAGTTCAGGCTACTTTTGGG
>NZ_MCYD01000440.1:0-454 GCF_002876325.1 Vibrio sp. 10N.261.52.A1 | reverse complement strand
CTTTTTGGAAAAGACAACCAACCAATAAAACTCTTTGACGAAACCGATGACAGAATTCGTATCGTTTACTTTGGCTTCACACGCTGTCCTGACGTTTGCCCAACGTCACTAGCGATGCTAGCTGGAGCCCTCAACCAAATCTCTGATGAATCGAAAGCCAAGATTCGCCCGATGTTTGTTTCTCTCGATCCAGAGCGCGATGCCGCGGAAGCGTCATATAAATACGCGCAGTACTTCAACCCAATGATTGAAGGGATGAGTGGTCCATTGGATGTAACCACGAATCTGGCGCATAAATACGGTGTTATTTTCAGAAAGACACAGCTTGAAGATTCAGAGCTAGGATACACACTTGACCACAGCTCATATTTCTACTTTTTAAAGCCCAACGGTACCTTGATTACTAAAGTACCGCACACGTTGACGCCTGCACCAATTGTTGAAGCGATCAACA
>NZ_MCYD01000439.1:0-357 GCF_002876325.1 Vibrio sp. 10N.261.52.A1 | reverse complement strand
TAAACTTAGAAAACAGTAAGCTATTAGAGCTTGAACTATAGGTATTAATATGAAGGGTACCATCATGAATGGATTCAACATAATCGGAACACCGAAAATAACAAGTTCATTAATATTAAACATGCCAAATAAAAGTGATATCGAACCTAATGCTTTATACCTATAGTTCCAACACAAAATCATACAGATGACGAGACTCAACGTACTCCCCGAACCGCCCAGAGCAGAATACTGGTCAAGAAAACTAGTCAATACTAATGATCCTTGCGGTGCATATAGTTCATATTCCCCAATGAAATTTGCTCCATTAATTCCAAAAAACCAAGTAATATTTTTAAAAAATAGATATAAGGCCTG
>NZ_MCYD01000438.1:0-631 GCF_002876325.1 Vibrio sp. 10N.261.52.A1 | reverse complement strand
AATTCATCCCTAGTACGCCATGATTTTCAACTCTAACATTATCGGTTACTTTATTAATGTTTTTCTGAACTTGACTGACAATCGTATTTTTGTCGCTCATACCATACGAAAAAGTTGTTGATGCTCCGAAGAAAAGCACTCGGCGATCTGATGTTTCTGGTTGACCTATGGTTGCTCTAAACCCATTTTTTACTGATATAACTGAACTATCATGATCAGATAAAGATACTTTGGTCGCTCTTACAATAGGCAGCACATCACTAAACAACTCATCAAATTTGTTCTGCTCATCTTTGCTATAGAGCGATTTGATATAAGTCGGTGGACTATTCCTGCGACTCCAATTTCTTCGCTGCTTTAGATAGAGCTTTGTGTTGTTAATAAGGTCCCTTTCCTCTTTAGACAACTTAGTTAAATGTTCTCCTCCACTTTTAACATCAATGAGAACTGAAGATGCTCCTTTGGTCGCAATGTACGATTTGATAAAGGCCACTTTATCAGAGTCGTTCACACTTGAGTTTAATATATCCAAACTCTTTACAAGATCAGTACTTTCACTTGTGGAATCTAATGAAACTTCAAGCTCTTTTGATTTTCCTGAGTCACCATTCATTAAATATAAATTCAATAA
>NZ_MCYD01000437.1:0-352 GCF_002876325.1 Vibrio sp. 10N.261.52.A1 | reverse complement strand
ATAAAATTGTAAGTTTGTATTATTCAAATCCGTAGTGTAAATGATAATGGTTTGCACTATTACTACGAATAATAATTTAAAGCTCAACAAGGATGCTTCATGACTATCAAATCTTTAGTGACAAAAGCCGTAACTTCGTCACTCATTTTTGCCTCTGCTTCTTCTTTCGCTGCAGTAACTCAAGATCAAGTTGTAGAACATTACGCAGATATTGCACACGCGGTATTTGCAGACTCAGTAATCACAGCAAAAGCGTTGAACTCTTCTATTGATACCTTCTTAGCTTCTCCTTCTGCTGGCAACTTCGAAAAAGTAAAACTGGCTTGGCTTGAGTCTCGCGTACCATACCAAC
>NZ_MCYD01000436.1:1224-12529 GCF_002876325.1 Vibrio sp. 10N.261.52.A1 | reverse complement strand
AGCAAATAAAGCGTGTAATAATTAATGATTAATAGAGAGTTGATAGAGAACAAAATTTTGTCTAAACCTGCTGTTTTTTTAGATCGTGATGGTGTGATTAACGTTGATCACGGCTACGTACATGATGAGCATGATTTTGAATACATCGATGGTGTGTTTGAAGCGGCGAAAGCGTTTAAAGATATGGGTTATTTATTGGTGCTTGTGACGAACCAGTCTGGTATTGCTCGCGGCATGTTTAGTGAAGACCGTTTTCTCTCTTTAACGCAGTGGATGGATTGGAACTTTGTCGATAATGGTGTTGAGCTAGATGGCATTTACTACTGTCCTCACCACGCTGAACATGGCATTGGTGACTACAAGCAAGATTGTGATTGTCGTAAGCCAAAGCCTGGCATGTTCATTTCCGCGCGTGACTTTCTAAAGATTGATATGGCTAACTCTGTGATGATCGGCGATAAAGCTGAAGACATGATGGCTGCAGAAGCGGCAGGTGTTGGCACTAAGGTATTAGTAAGAACCGGTAAACCAATTACTGAAAAGGGTGAAGCCTTGGCAAGTGTTGTCCTTGATAGCATTGCGGATGTGCCTGCTTTCCTAAAAGGCTAAGACATTTCACTACCTTTAACGGTATAAAGATGAGGAACGAAGTATGAAAGCTATGTTAGTAGCATCTCTATGTACGGTAGCATTAATGGGGTGCTCTAAATCAGCAGCGCCTGACAGTACTACATCGGACAATCAATTCGTGACTTATCAATGTGAGTCTGACGTTTCATTTGAAGTGGCTTACCTTGATAATGAAAAAGCGGTATTACGTTTACCTGAAAATGAATACCGCCTGACTCAAGTAGCGGCTGGCTCAGGAACCAAGTACATCTTAGATGATGGTACTGGAGAGTTAATCAACAGCGTTACTTTACGTACCAAAGGTGATAACGCACGCCTAGAACTTGGTCGTGTGGTGTATCGAAACTGCAGCAAGTAAGCCATCTTTAATCGCTAAGATTTACAAACAGTTAAGTGAGGGAGGATGCCCTCACTGCTTCTTTTCCTTCCTTTGACGTTAGACCTTTTATGAGCAAAAAACTCACTATTCTTGATATTGCTAAGCTGTCTGGTGTTGGTAAGTCGACCGTATCTCGCGTTCTGACCAATGATCCTAAAGTGAAACCTGAAACCCGTGAAAGGGTAGAAAGAGTAATTCAAGAATCTGGGTATACGCCTTCAAAGTCTGCGCAATCGATGCGTGGTGGTAGCCAAAAAGTGATTGGCGTGATCATCTCTCGTTTGGATTCTCCTTCTGAAAACAAAGCCGTCAGTACCATGCTGTCTGAGTTGTACCAAGCGGGCTACGATGTGGTGATCATGGAAAGCCAGCTCGACAGAGAAAAAGCCAACGAGCACCTACAAGTTCTAAAGCGTCGTAACGTTGATGGCATCATTGTGTTTGGCTTCACGGATTGCGATATTCCCGCGATCGAAGCGTGGGGACATAAAGCCGTGGTCATTGCGCTGGACACTGAGAACGTAACCTCGATTAACTATGACAACCAACAGGTGATCAATAGGGCGTTGGCGTATTTAACGGATCAGGGGATCTCTGATGTTGGTTTCATTGGGGTTGATCCTAGCGATAAATCAACCGGTGAACTTCGTCTAAAAGCTTACCTAGATTGGTGCGAGGACAGTGGAGTGATAGCGAACTATCGTACTGGTCAACTTCATCATGAAAGCGCTTATCAGTTGGTGGATGAGGTACTCACTCCAACGACTCAAGCGATTGTCTGTGCCAGTGATACTCTCGCTCTTGGGGTCATCAAACGCTTGCAAGAACGACAACGTGAAGATGTGGTGGTGACTGGTGTCGGCGGTAACGATCTTCTTTCTTTCCTATTCCCTCGGGTCTTTAGTATTGATCCGGGCTACCAATCAGCGGGTAAACTAGCTGCTAATCTATTGATCTCTCAACTTTTAGGTAACACAGAGATCTCTCATCACACCCAATCACCGATTCAATAATCCATTCAACTAAGCGAAACTGAGCCGCTTAGATTAAAATTAGATTGTGATCCCTTTCAATTAATGGGACTGTTCCCATTTTAATTTTTCATTCAGCTAGGCATTATAATGACCAGTTTTGGGAATGTTCCCATAAATCTAAATCTGAGTGGTTATTACTCAATGATTTAGATGAGTCATTGAATAAAACCAGGGTGAGGTAGTATGAGTAAGATAGCGAAGCAAGACATTGCGCGTCTTATCGAGTTAGTTGGTGGTAAAGAGAACATTGCGAGTGTCAGCCACTGTCTGACTCGACTACGTTTCGTATTGAATGAGACAGAGCAGGCGAATAAAGCTGAACTCGAAAAGCTCAAGCTAGTAAAAGGCTGCTTTACTAACGCAGGCCAATTTCAAGTGGTGATTGGCACCGAAGTTGACGAAGTGTATGCACTGCTGATTGAGCAAACGGGCAAAGAGGCCTCATCAAAAGATGAAGCGAAATTGGCTGCTCGTCAGAACATGAACTTCCTTGAGCGTGGTATCTCCCATTTAGCCGAAATTTTTGTGCCACTGCTGCCTGCTATTATCACTGGTGGTTTGATTCTTGGTTTCCGTAATGTGATTGGCGACATTCGCATGTTCGATGGCAAAACCCTAGTTGAAATCAGCCAATTTTGGGCAACCGTTCACTCTTTCTTATGGCTTATTGGCGAAGCGATTTTCTTCTTCCTACCGGTTGGTGTGTGTTGGGCGACGGTTAAGAAGCTCGGCGGAACCCCTATTTTGGGTATTACGCTCGGTGTGACCTTAGTGTCGCCGCAGTTGATGAACGCTTACATGATAGGTAAAGCCGTTCCTGAAGTGTGGGACTTTGGCTTTTTCGTGATTGAGAAAGTTGGCTACCAAGCACAGGTGATCCCTGCGATGCTCGCGGGTGTGGCATTAGCCTTCATTGAAACCAATCTGAAGCGCATCGTGCCAGCTTACTTGTACCTTGTGGTTGTGCCGTTTGTATCGATCATTTTGTCTGTGATTCTGGCTCACGCCTTTATTGGACCATTCGGCCGTATGCTAGGTGATGGCGTCGCATTCGCAGCGAAAGCAGCCATGACTGGTGACTTCGCAATTTTTGGTTCAGTGGTATTTGGTTTCCTTTACGCACCTTTGGTTATCACGGGTATTCACCACACAACCAACGCAGTGGATTTGCAGTTGATGCAAGACTTAGGCGGTACGCCAATCTGGCCTTTGATTGCGTTATCTAACATTGCACAAGCTTCAGCGGTTGTTGGCATCATTATTTTAAGTAAACGCGAAGGTGAACGAGATATCTCGGTTCCAGCAGCTATCTCTGCCTATTTAGGTGTGACAGAGCCTGCGATGTACGGCATCAACTTGAAATACAAATTCCCAATGTTGAGCGCCATGATAGGTAGTGCCGCAGCGGCTGCTATTTGTGGTAGCGCAGGTGTGATGGCGAACGGCATCGGTGTGGGTGGCTTGCCAGGTATCTTGTCGATTCAACCGCAATATTGGTCTGTTTATTTAGTGGCGATGTTGGTAGCGATTGTATTGCCTGTGACCTTAACGCTGTTCTTCTACAAGCGTGCGCAGTCAAAAGGTGAGCTCGAAACAGCAAACGCGTAGTGCATCTTATAAGCGGTGACTTCAATCCAGTCATCGCTTTTTCCCTTAGAAACGACTTCTATCGACCATGTGAACATGGTGATTTTTATTTATTATTTTTTGGTAAGTGAGTGTTAGAGATGGCGATGACTGAACATGATGAAAGCTGGTGGAAAACCGCAACCATCTATCAAATCTACCCAAAGAGCTTTTGTGACAGTGGCAGTAAAGGTACTGGTGATATCAAGGGGATCATTTCGAAACTGGACTACCTCAAACATTTGAGTGTTGATGCGATTTGGTTAACCCCAGTTTACGCATCACCAATGATCGATAACGGCTACGACATTTCAGATTACTACGCGATTAACCCTCAATTTGGCACCATGGAAGATTTCGACCAGTTACTGGCTGAAGCGCATCAGCGTGGTATTCGTATCGTGATGGATATTGTGGTTAACCATACCTCCACTGAGCATGAATGGTTTCAATCCGCATTGGGTGATAAAAACAGCCCTTATCGTGATTACTACATCTGGAAAGATCCTGTAAACGGCGAAGCACCAACTAACTGGCAATCCAAGTTTGGCGGTAATGCATGGGCGTTAGACGAAGCGACTGGTCAATATTACCTTCACCTGTTTGCCAAGGAGCAGGCCGACCTGAACTGGGAGAATCCGGTCGTACGTCAAGAAGTGAAAGACGTTATTAGCTTCTGGGCTGAGAAGGGCGTCGATGGCTTCCGCTTGGACGTGATTAACCTGATTTCAAAGCAGCAAGATTTCCCTAATGATGATATCGGTGATGGTCGCCGTTTTTACACAGACGGCCCACGTGTGCATGAATATCTAAAAGAGATCAGCGAAGCGGTATTCCAGAAGTATGGCAGCGTGACAGTAGGCGAGATGTCCTCAACTACATTGGAGCACTGTCAGCAGTATTCGAACATTGATAACAGCGAGCTATCGATGGTGTTTAACTTCCACCATCTTAAAGTGGATTACACCAATGGTGAGAAGTGGACCAATGCACCATTTGATTTCTTGCAACTCAAATCGATCTTCAACCATTGGCAAACGGGCTTAAATGGAAAAGGTTGGGGCGCGCTGTTTTGGTGTAACCATGACCAACCGCGAGTGGTGAGCCGTTTAGGTGATGATAAGAACTACCGTGTTGAGTCGGCTAAAATGCTGGCTGCGTCTGTCCACATGATGCAAGGCACACCTTATATTTATCAAGGTGAAGAGATTGGTATGACGAATCCAGGTTATACCGAAATTAGCCAGTATCGCGATGTCGAGAGCACTAACATGTACGACATCATGGTCAATCGCGATGGTGTGGAGCATCAAGATATGATGGCGATTCTAGCGCAGAAGTCTCGTGATAACTCTCGTACTCCGATGCAGTGGAACAGCGAAGCATTCGCGGGCTTTTCAAAAGCTCAGCCATGGCTGGATGTTGCGAACAACTACCCTGAGATCAATGCAGAGCAAGCACTGGAAGATAAAGACTCGGTGTTCTATTTCTACAAGAGTTTGATTGAACTTCGTAAAGAAGTGCCTGTGATTACTCATGGTAGTTATCAAGATTTGCTACCTGAGCACCCATCAGTATTTGCGTATTCTCGTGAGACTGAAGAGCAGACTCTGCTGTGTATTAATAACTATTATGGTGAAGAGACGGAATGTGCTTTACCTGAGCGTTTTGATATGACGAATGCCAAGTGTGTGCTTTCTAACTATCAAGAGGCAGACGATTCAGTAACATCGCATCATCAAGTCTTGCGTCCTTACGAAACTCGTATTTTGTTGATTGAGGGCTAGGTAGTCAGCTCACTTTCTTAAGGTCTATCTAATCATAAAATAAAGCTCATGACCTTCAGTACCCCAGTTGGTCATAAGTTTGCCTATAAGGCTTTGGATTGCTCCACTTACATTAATTCAATCTGGCTAATCTTTAAGTGAGCTATTTGTGCTGGATAGGGTGCGCAAAAGCTAAATACTAGCTGTTTTCGTTATGAAAAACAGCTAGTAATTCATTGATTGGATAGCTGGTATTAAGACGCGTAGTTCACAGAATAGCGCGTTGGCTTATGATTCATCGCTAGTACGATATTCAATACCGCTGTACCTAGTACTGATACTGCAATTACCCAAAGCGATACAAAGAAGAACGAGGCAAACAGAATACATGCGTCGATCGCCATTTGAGTTTTACCCACTGAGATGCCGTAGCGATCTTGAATAAACAAACACAAGACGTTGAAGCCACCCAGGCTAGAACGGTGACGGAACAGAATCAGCATACCCAAGCCCATCAATAAACCACCGGCTACTGCACAGTAGATCTCATTATGAACTTCGAGCGAAATAACCAAGTATAAATGATCGGCAAACACAGACACTAAAGCACCGGAAATCGCACTGCTGATCGCAAAGCTACGACCAAAACGTTTCCACGCCAATAGATAGAATGGACAGTTAGCGGCAAAGTATAAAATACCAAAGGTTACAGGCAAAAATTGACTCAACAGTAGAGCCAGACCAGTAGTGCCTCCGGTAAGCAGATTCGCAGACTGTAAAAAGAAGACGCCTAACGCTACTAAAAACGTGCCCGTCAGGACTGCAATCCAATCTTCTTTACGTGAGTGTTTTTCCATCGTTTTAATAATTACCTAATCAATAAAGGCGTGCATAGTAGTTAAAAACTTAAGCTTTCGGTAGCTAGAGGGGCAAAATTAAGGTAAACCTATGTAATCTGCGTTTTACAGGGTGTAAATCGTAAAATTGACAGTAAGGGGCATCTTTGGTTGGACAAGCCCGATAACCATGATGAATCTTATTTGTGATTATGAAAAAACTGCATGATAAAATTGCAATTAGCTCTTTATGACCTAGATCAAATTATGTAGAATGCGTCACATCAAAACGGTGACGGAAACGTTTGCTTTCGGTCGTTGTGTGGTTTTTTTGAAACTTTCAGTACAATCTGAGTCAGGAGATACAGATGCTTAAGCGTAACATGAACATTGCTGATTACGATGCGGATCTATTCGCAGCTATCCAAGAAGAAACTCTTCGTCAGGAAGAGCACATCGAACTTATCGCTTCAGAAAACTACACAAGCCCACGTGTAATGGAAGCTCAAGGTTCTCAGCTAACAAACAAATACGCTGAAGGCTACCCAGGCAAGCGTTACTACGGTGGTTGTGAGTACGTAGACAAAGTTGAAACTCTAGCAATTGAACGTGCATGTGAGCTGTTTGGTGCTGAGTACGCAAACGTACAGCCTCACTCAGGTTCTCAAGCAAACAACGCTGTATACATGGCGCTACTAAACGCAGGCGACACAGTTCTAGGTATGAGCCTAGCGCACGGTGGTCACCTAACTCACGGTTCTCCAGTAAACTTCTCTGGTAAGCTTTACAACATCATCCCTTACGGCATCGACGAAGCAGGTCAAATCGATTACGAAGAGATGGAAAAGCTGGCTATCGAGAACAAGCCTAAGATGATCATCGGTGGTTTCTCTGCTTACTCTCAAATCTGTGATTGGAAGCGCATGCGTGAAATCGCGGACAAAGTAGGTGCTTACCTATTCGTAGATATGGCTCACGTAGCGGGTCTAATCGCGGCAGGTGTTTACCCGAACCCAGTTCCGCACGCGCACGTTGTTACAACAACAACGCACAAAACGCTAGCAGGCCCTCGTGGTGGCCTTATCCTTTCTAACGAAGGCGAAGATCTTTACAAGAAGCTGAACTCAGCAGTATTCCCTGGCGGCCAAGGTGGTCCTCTAATGCACGTTATCGCTGGTAAAGCAGTAGCGTTCAAAGAAGCACTAGAGCCAGAATTCAAAGAGTACCAAGCACGCGTAGTTGCTAACGCAAAAGCAATGGTTGCTGAATTCCTTGAGCGTGGTTACAACATCGTTTCAGGTTCTACAGAGAACCACCTGTTCCTAGTTGACCTAATCAACAAAGACATCACAGGTAAAGAAGCAGATGCAGCACTAGGTGCAGCAAACATCACAGTAAACAAGAACTCAGTACCAAATGATCCACGTAGCCCGTTTGTAACGTCAGGTATCCGTATTGGTTCTCCTTCTATCACTCGTCGCGGTTTCTCAGAAGCAGACGCGAAAGAGCTAGCGGGTTGGATCTGTGACATCCTAGATAACATGGGTGATGAGTCTGTTATCGAAGCGACAAAAGCAAAAGTGCTAGAGATTTGTAAGCGTCTACCAGTTTACGCTTAATTTTTTCTTCGTAGTAATTTGAACTTCGTTGTCGACCATGCTCACTTACATTCGTAAGCTCCGCGTGCTCTCCTAGAATTTCAAACAACTACTTTGAAAAACACTTTTAAAGGGGCTCATAGAGTCCCTTTTTTATTGGTATAGAAATGCTTAGAGTGTGAGCGAATTTCTGTGTCGCACATACTCATTTGCTAGCGTAAACTCCGTGTGAGCTCCTTGAACTTCGCTCATCTACTTTGAAAAATGATGATACTAGAGGCTCCTTTAATAGGGGCCTTTTTTGTATCTGGTGACTGGTGGATTTGGGGCTAAGAGTAAAGAAAGGCGGGTATTAAAAAGGGCTAATGCTTTCACATTAACCCTTTGTATTTTTTTGTGTTGGTTCTACTTTTTGATGCTAAGTAGAGTGCCTGATTTACACTTGAACGAGTAGTAATGGCGGCTTTCATTAAACTTACCTAAGCCTTCGCCATCGCAGTAGTCGATATTGATGTCACGCATTACTTCTAGCGTATCTTCGCTGTTTAAAGCGAATTTAGAGCCATCAGAACAGACGATACGTACTCTCTCATCGTGGCTTACAGAGTAAATATCGACTTCAGTATTACACAGCTCAAAAGAGGCTTCACGAAAATTGTCTTGCTGAGTATTTGAAGCGCAACCTGCAGTAAGCGTTGCAGCGAACACTGCCAAAAGTCCGAGTCTTTTCATTGTTAATCCTTCACTATCATCAAGTTGGGTGATGAGTTTTTATATGCTATTTGAGGTAGCCTATACAACTACACGCTACGATTCAAGGCGCGTTCTTAGAGTCTAAGATATAAAAAGAGAGTCAGGAGGAGATAATTTATATTCTGTAGGCTGTGTTGGTTGATATTTACACCTATAAAAAAGACCAACATCGGGTTGGCCTTTATCTATCAATCTGAATTTACACCATTATCTAAACTGTTTTGCTTCTGGCAGGTATTCAAAACCCGCAGAGGCAAGCTTAGCGATTAAGGCTGCTTTATCTATTTCGTAGAAGTTAACCACTCGGTCTAAATCTCCGCCGAAGTCGTCACGTAGCTTCATGTTGACGATGCTCATCAACATAACAGGATCCATCTTTTCAAAATTAGCGAGGTTCATATTAGTCCTCGAAATCTGAGATGAGTAGGTTAGCAGCTGCGAATGCCGCACGTTCGCGAGCTTCTTTAGGAAGAGATTCATCTGCTGCAAGGTCGTTTAATGTTTTTACTGCGCAGGTGATCGCTTGAGGGATGTAGCCTTGGTCGCCACTACCAATTTGAGAGTACAGTTCACGTACCAAATCACAACAATCGTATACTTTCATTCTTATACCTAACCAAATGATAACTGCTCTCAATATACACATAGAGATAAGCAAAAACAAAGCGGATCTGACGAAGATCAGAGTTAGTTTGTCCTTGCTCAATATCTCATTTTATTGCGCTTCAGTTTGTCACTTTCTTGGGTGACCAGTTAACCAATGATTAGTCGACTAGCCCGCGACTTGCTGTTCTAGCTGGTATTTCACTTCATCTGCAAGGTTGAGTTGCTTAGCTAATTCTTTCAAGTACGCCTTTTCCATGAAGTTCTGCTCGTCGGCCACAATCAAAGAGGCCAAGTAGATTTCACTGGCTTGTTGCGGTGAGCTTGCGAGTTGAGCGATTTCGCTTGGGTCGAGCGGTTTGTGCAGCTCTTCAGACACTAATTTAGTCAGCTGATAATCCGCGCCCATGTTTTCGACAGCTTGTTCAATTTTAGCCATTTCTTTCTCATCGACATGACCGTCCGCTTTAGAAGCCGCAATCATAGAGCGTAGAATAAGTAGGTTGTGACAAGCGTCTTGTTCATCAAAAGTGGCTTGCGGAGATGAATCCGGCGTACCTTGTTTGGCTTGGTAATCGTTATATACCTTATATGCCAATGCACCAAGCGCTGCTGCTCCACCAATGCCCACGGCCTTCTTGCCAATCTTCTTAGTTTTCTTTGATCCCATGAGAGCCCCTAGCAACCCGCCACCAACTGCTCCTGCTCCCAATGCGCCAAGTGTACTTTTGCTGCCTTTACTGCCCTGTGTAAGACCGCTTAGGCCAGATGAGCTTTGTGAGAGTTTCTGAGTGCCTTGTTTAACAAGGTCTGACTTAAGTGCTTGGTTAAGTAGGGTTTTAAGATCCATCGAGACCTCCAATGGTAAACGCGTCTAATGAGTTGATGAATCCAATATACGTATTTAAAGATGAACCGGGGATTAACTTACGTTATTTACTTTATCGAGAAATGAGAGAGTGAGTGAAGGTGAAGAGGGGAAATAAAAAAGGCCGCCAGATGGCAGCCTTCTATTATTTGCTTTGCAAGTTCACATACTTTGCTGAGTTTGCTTATTTAGCAAATTGAGAAGTAACGTGTTCAACGATTGAATCGATAGCAACAGCTTCTTTAGTACCAGCACGACGGTTCTTATATTCGAAGTTACCTTCTTTCATTGAACGGTCGCCGATCACGATAGTGTGAGGGATACCAATTAGCTCGATGTCAGAGAACATTACACCTGGACGCTCTTTACGGTCATCGAATAGTACTTCGATACCCATAGCTGTTAGTTCAGCGTATAGCTTCTCAGCCGCTTCTTTAACTTCTTCAGACTTGTGCATGTTCATAGGAACGATAGCAACTTGGAAAGGTGCTAGTGCGTCTGGCCAGATGATGCCGTATTTGTCATGGTTCTGCTCGATTGCAGAAGCAACAACACGTGATACACCGATACCGTAACAACCCATCTCTAGGATAACGTTCTTACCGTCAGGACCAAGCACGCCACAGTTCATCGCTTGTGAGTAAACGTTACCTAGTTGGAAGATATGACCAACTTCGATACCACGTTTAAGCTGAAGTGTACCTTTACCACATGGGCTTAGGTCGCCTTCGATTACGTTACGTAGGTCTTCTACTTGAGCAAGCTCAACGTCACGACCCCAGTTGATACCGAAGTAGTGCTTACCGTCTACGTTTGCACCTGCGCCAAAGTCGCTCATTACAGCAACAGAGCGATCAACGATAAATGGTAGCTCTAGGCCTACAGGACCAAGTGAGCCTGGGCCAGCGCCAACGAGTGCACGAATTTCTTCTTCAGAAGCCATCTCTAGTGGAGAAGCAACTTGTGGAAGGTTTTCCGCTTTCACTTCGTTCAGTTCGTGGTCGCCACGGATGATTAGAGCAATGATGTCTGCATCTACTTCATCAGAAGCTTTAACGAATAGAGTCTTAACAGTTTTCTCGATTGCTAGACCGTGTTGCTCTACCAATTCTGCGATAGTTTTCGCGTTTGGAGTATCAACCAGTTCCATCTCTTGAGTTGGTGCTGCAGCTTCTTCAGTTGGAGCTAGTGCTTCAGCTTTCTCGATGTTTG
>NZ_MCYD01000436.1:0-466 GCF_002876325.1 Vibrio sp. 10N.261.52.A1 | reverse complement strand
AGCTTTCTCGATGTTTGCTGCGTAATCAGATTCTGTAGAGAATGCGATTAGGTCTTCGCCGCTTTCCGCTAGTACGTGGAACTCTTGAGAACCACTACCACCGATAGCGCCTGAGTCTGCTAGTACTGGACGGTACTCAAGACCCATGCGGTCGAATGCATTACAGTAAGCATCGTGCATCGCTTGGTAAGACTTTTCTAGGCCTTCTTTGTCGATGTCGAAGCTGTACGCATCCATCATAGAGAATTCACGAGCACGCATAACACCGAAACGTGGACGACGCTCATCACGGAACTTAGTTTGAATCTGGTACAAGTTCAGTGGTAGCTGTTTGTACGAGTTTACTTCGTTACGAACTAGGCTAGTGATTACTTCTTCAGCTGTTGGGCTAAGAACAAACGGACGAGAATGACGGTCAGTAAAGCGCAGTAGTTCTGGGCCCATTTTTTCGCTACGACCAGTCTCC
>NZ_MCYD01000435.1:0-988 GCF_002876325.1 Vibrio sp. 10N.261.52.A1 | reverse complement strand
CATAATATTATGCTTTATTCCTGATTCGGAAATATCACTAATCTGAAAAAGTTGCTGTATTTTATCTTTTATTCCTAGAGTTTCGAGTTCTTGTGAAATTTCATCACTACACCAGACATACATATTTACTTTCTGACGTAACGGGATTGTCTTACACTTTTCATCACATACCGACCACTCAGGAAAGATCAAAACCGTCCCGTTAGTATCGAGTTCATTTTTTAACAATTGGCATGAGCTTGTTTTAACCCAACTTGTAACGTGAGATGTTTCAACATTGTAGTCGTTTAATAGCTCTTGAACATATGACTTAGACAATGAACTGCAAAAAACAACTCTCTGTGGATAGCACTCATAAGGGTCAAGGGAACAAGAATACGCGATCACATAGTTTACCGTTTTTAATTGATAGGACTTTCCGTTCCCCTGTGAAATTCTATCCATAGTAAATATTAAGTCATAACGCGACAACTCCAATGAAGAAGACTTAGTAAAACTGTTTATGGATAAGTCGATATTGTTTAACATTCGAAATTCATTAATTACTCGATTGACCAAATCGAAACAAAATGACTCGTCGATCGCTATGTTAAATTGATCTCTTAGCTCCACTTTCTCTAGATCTTCAAATAACCTCTCATACATGGACATGGTTTGGTCAGCATAATCCAGTAATACTTTTCCATGTTTAGTCAGTAAAAACCCTTCTTTTCGATCAAAAATACTTGCCCCTATTGTACTCTCGATCTTTTTAATATGTTGAGATACCGCGGGCTGTGTCATAAATAGAGACTCAGCGGCAGCTGTAAAGCTTTTGTGCTTAGCAACGTGTGAAAATGTTCTTAAATATTTTACGTCGATAGATCTGTTGACGTTTTTCATGGTGAAAACTACCCCGATGTTGCGTTGTTTTATTAATTATTCTTATTAAAAATCAGCGTAAAAGTAACAATAGTGTCATTCAGATACAAAAAAACATTATTTATAT
>NZ_MCYD01000434.1:0-244 GCF_002876325.1 Vibrio sp. 10N.261.52.A1 | reverse complement strand
AGTCTAGACAATATCGGAAGATATTTATGCCAGACTCATGTTGTATAGGTCTGGCATAGTTAGTTTTCGATAAAAATCAGACTTCTTTTTACTCAAATTATGTGGCGCCCTTATTTTTAGTCATGAATGTTATTTAGTTGGTTTGGCAGCATTGATTATATATGTGTCAGCCTCTGACTTTCTCTATCGCAAGATACAAAACAACACCTTATGCGTATTACTGCTATTGCAGTGTTTCTTATCT
>NZ_MCYD01000433.1:0-374 GCF_002876325.1 Vibrio sp. 10N.261.52.A1 | reverse complement strand
TTTTTACGTTTTAAAGCGGCTGATTTATAGCAAACCAATGTCTCAGTTAAAAAATAGGACTGCGCTATGTCCTGTACTGTACGGATCAAAAAGCCACGAACGAATCCGTGGCTTACTTAACTTTGAAACTACAGGCTACCAGAAAAATAATGGGTACACGGTAGAGCCAATTTGTATTGCATTACAGGTGACTAGCGATCGTGTCCATCAACACAGCAGCTACTTTATCATCACCGGCTTTATCGCCTTTGCTATAGGTGTTGATCTGATGCTTCCATGAATCGTGGTGATGGCTACCACTTCTCTCTCGATACCAAATCCAACCAACTTAATCGTCAAATCTTGCTTCTTAAATAACTCGCAAACGACTAAAT
>NZ_MCYD01000432.1:0-398 GCF_002876325.1 Vibrio sp. 10N.261.52.A1 | reverse complement strand
AGCCTAATGTATATGGAGTCAGTAATGAGGTAAGTCCATGAATAATATAATTAAGGATGCAATCGCGAATTCTAGTTATGAATTGCATTATCAGCCTAAACTGGATGTTAAAAGTGGTGACATTGTTGGGGTGGAATGCCTGGCTAGATTAAAGTTATATAATGGTGAAATACTGCAACCTAAAGTGTTTATGGACCTGGTCTACGGGATGGGAATGAACGCTAGTTTGTTTAAATTCCTTTTAAATCAATCCATTAGGGATATTTCGATGATAGGGTTAAATATCACTATATCGATAAACTTAAAATGCTCAGATATCATAAACAACGATATAGCGAATGAAATAAAAGAAGTATGCAGTAGCTTATCTTTTCCTTACGATAAGATCATTATAGAAC
>NZ_MCYD01000431.1:0-360 GCF_002876325.1 Vibrio sp. 10N.261.52.A1 | reverse complement strand
GTGTGGTTCTACTGAACATACGGTTGAGCAGTCACAAGATATTGCGAACTTGATTGCTCAGCAAGAGCGAGAAAAAGATGAGTTAGCGGTCATTAAGAAAGATGGTCAAGAGCATCGCCAACAGTTGGATTCTCTTGCTCCTATGATCACAGCACTAAGCGATGATATTCAACGTGCACAAGCGGATATTCAGCAAGCGCAACTTAACTGGCAATCTGTAATCGGTAAGCTTCAACAGAGTTTGTCTGACTTTCCAGCTGTGACGCTGGAGTTAATGCCGCTTTCTGTGACTGACCTTGGGAATGAAACGACGGTGACGGCATTTGTTGAACAATGCGAGCTTCACTTAAATCAAACTCA
>NZ_MCYD01000430.1:0-341 GCF_002876325.1 Vibrio sp. 10N.261.52.A1 | reverse complement strand
TTACGAATCACTCTTAAATACTTTGTTAGGTAAATTTTAGTTCTCGACTAAATCTTCCCACCTAGCAACCGTGACTTGTCTAGGCAGAACAAAATTACTCAAAAAGTCAGTATAAAACTCAAAACCCTCCTGTTCTGAAGGTAAAATTAACATTGCTACATCATCAAATGTAAATTTGAAATTCTGAGTTGATCTCCACTCTCTTTCACAATAAATGCTATCAAATTCCGTTGTATCGAATGTCTTAATGTAAGCTAAAAAGTCGCTGTAGCTATCCGTGAGCTTTTGATGCCCCTTAGCTGCATAACCGATTTCGTATTCTGGACTAGAAAAGTCGACAT
>NZ_MCYD01000429.1:0-542 GCF_002876325.1 Vibrio sp. 10N.261.52.A1 | reverse complement strand
CTCCTATACCCAATAAAATCAGCCACTTGATTTGATATCAAGGTCAACAAAGATTACTTAATAAGCAGTATTAAATATGAGATTTGTATCATTTCAGCATTTAATTCGAGTTGGTCAATGTAATCTCTGATTGCGTGCTGACTCTTATTGCAATTCCCCCCTAGTCCGAGGGCGTTCAACCCTATAATTCAATGGTGCCACTTAACAAAGTACATTTCACAGCTCGCAATTGATATGTTATAACATATCAAACAGGGTGGATTTTAGTACTTAAAATGAAAGATATTGAAGCGATCATTAAGCACGTCAAGCAAGGATGTAGAGACAATGGAAAACAGTTTACCGCCAAAAGGCTGCTGATACTGCGCGCGTTAGCCCATGCCGATAAAGCGCTGTCTGCCTACGAGTTAGTTGACTATTGCAAAGAGCATTTTGATCAACATGTTCAAGCGATGTCGGTCTACCGAGTCTTGGATTTTTTAGAACAACATCACCTAGCACACAAGATCAAAGTATCAAATAAATACATACTTTGTGATCAC
>NZ_MCYD01000428.1:0-417 GCF_002876325.1 Vibrio sp. 10N.261.52.A1 | reverse complement strand
GGATATTCACATGAAAAACGCTCTAAGCGCTGTAGCTCTAGGTACATTAGTTGCTCTGGGTTCTTTTGGTGCAAACGCTGCTATCGAAGAAGGACAACTAACAATCTGGGTAGGTGGTGACAAAGCTTACGAAGGCATGGCTGAAGTAGGTAAACGCTTTGAAGAAGACACTGGCGTTAAAGTAACAGTAGCTTTCCCTGACAAACTAGAAGAGAAGTTCTCTCAAGTTGCAGCGGCTGGTGACGGCCCAGACATGATTTTCTACGCACACGACCGTTTTGGTGGTTTTGCGGAAGCGGGTCTTCTTGTTGATATCAAACCTTCTAAAGAAACAAAAGAAGGTATCGTAGACTTCGCATGGGACGCAGTTTCTTACGAAGGTAAAACAATCGCTTACCCAGTAGCTGTTGAGTCAGT
>NZ_MCYD01000427.1:0-472 GCF_002876325.1 Vibrio sp. 10N.261.52.A1 | reverse complement strand
CATTAATCCAGGCTAAACTGAATAATTAACAGCTCAATGTCTGAATCTGAATCATTTATTAAACCATGCTCACCATAAGGCTTATTTTTTATCATATCGCCTTTTTTAATCTTAACCTCTTGGTTATCAATAGTCATTGTTCCAGAGCCTTCGAGAATGATATACATCTCTTCGTTGTTGCCATGTTTATGGTAACCGACCGTAGAATTTGGTGGGATAATTTGTCTGTCGATAAAATCGCAGCTGCTAGCGAAGTCTGACTTACTCCAAATTTCATATAACTCGACAGAGCCAATCCCATCATGGGCAGAGTTCTGAATTTGTTTTTCCGTTTCTAAATAATTACGAATCATCTGTAATTCTCTCTGTGCATATAACAGCTATTAGACAGAAAATTCTGCACTCAAAACAGAATTTTCTGTCTAGTGTCTTAATGACGTAAACGACACACCCATTTTACTATAAATAACAA
>NZ_MCYD01000426.1:0-334 GCF_002876325.1 Vibrio sp. 10N.261.52.A1 | reverse complement strand
CAGATATTAGACTTTATCGATTCGAAATACATTGTCACGTCACAATACGATATAGAAAAAATTGAAGTAAGATCTCATTATTAGTCCCAATTAAATACCCATAGGAACGACTTAGTATTATTTCCAAATAATATGTTTGAGAATAATTATCGGTTCAATAACGTCCATCGTTCATTTTCATCACCCATGCCGACTCATCATTCACAACGACGCTTATTATTTGGTAATCCATGGTAAACCACGGAAACACCTTTAACGTCAAAACCCAATTAACGCACATCGAATCCTAAAAAAGTTCCATTTTTCTAAATCAATTATGAAGTGTGCCGAGAAA
>NZ_MCYD01000425.1:0-14748 GCF_002876325.1 Vibrio sp. 10N.261.52.A1 | reverse complement strand
AAATCAGCCCTTTTTTATAAGATTACTTACGACGCCAAGTCGTACCTTCTGGGCCGTCTTCCAGAACGATGCCTAACTCGTTTAACTTATCACGAGCAAGATCGGCATTTGCCCAATCTTTTGAAGCACGAGAGTCGTTACGCAGTTTGATCAGAGCTTCGATTTCAGCCACTTCGTCATCATTACCCGCTGCATCACCTTGTAGGAATGCTTCTGGATCTTGGTGAAGAATACCGATGATGTCCGCTAGTTCACGCATCAACGCACCAAGTCCACTCGCCTTTTCAATGCTTTCTGTCTTGATACGGTTGATTTCACGAGCCATTTCAAACAGCACTGAGTATGCTTCTGGCGTATTGAAGTCATCGTTCATTGCTGTAGAGAAACGAGTTACGTACTCTTCACCACCAGCAGGTGCAGCAGTAAGGTCTAGGCCACGAAGTGACGTATATAGGCGCTCAAGCGATGCACGAGCTTGGTTTAGGTTGTCTTCGCTGTAGTTTAGCTGGCTACGGTAGTGACCAGACATTAGGAAGTAGCGAACCGTTTCCGCATCGTAGTGTGCCAGTACATCACGAATAGTGAAGAAGTTACCTAGAGACTTAGACATCTTCTCTCTGTCTACCATCACCATGCCACTGTGCATCCATGTGTTTACATAGTCAGTACCATGTGCACAGCAAGATTGTGCGATTTCGTTCTCGTGGTGTGGGAACTGCAGATCCGAACCGCCACCGTGGATATCGAAGTGATTACCAAGGATTGATGAGTTCATTGCAGAACATTCGATGTGCCAGCCTGGACGACCTGGGCCCCATGGTGATTCCCATGTTGGTTCACCCGGCTTAGACATTTTCCAAACCACGAAATCTAACGGGCTACGTTTTGCAGAGTCAACATCAACACGAGCACCAGCTTGAAGCTGATCGAGGTCTTGCTTGGAAAGCTTGCCGTATTCGTCAAACTTCTTAACTTCAAACATTACATCGCCGTTGCTTGCTACATAAGCAAAACCACGTTCAATCAGCTTTTCTACAAGCTCAATGATTTCAGTAATGAATTCCGTCGCACGAGGCTCAACGTCTGGACGCTTCATGTTCAACGCATCGAAGTCAGCGTGCATTTCACCGATTAAGCGCTCAGTCAGAGAATCGCAAGACTCACCGTTTTCGTTCGCACGCTTAATGATTTTGTCGTCGATGTCCGTGATGTTACGAACGAAGTTCAAATCGTAACCAAGGTAACGAAGGTAGCGAGTTACTACGTCGAAAGAAACGAACGTACGACCATGACCAATATGACAGAGATCGTATATGGTTACCCCACAGACATACATGCCGACTTTGCCAGCTGTAATTGGTTTGAATTCCTCTTTCTGTCTTGTGAGCGTGTTATATATCTTTAGCATGATCTCTATCTATTTTATGGATTAATCAAAATAAGCCCGCAGTATAACAAGTCATACCTTAATAGGTAATACCTTTCACCACCAAATCGGCTAAACTCCTTGTTATCTATTGACGATTTCGTATTTTGAAACTCAATCAAACTAGGCTAGAATCGCCTTTCATATTAAAAATACAGTAAGGTAACAATCATGATCATCCTTCACACAAATTTTGGTGACATCAAAGTTCAACTAAACGAAGAAAAAGCACCAGAAACAAGCGCAAACTTCCTACAGTATTGCCGTGACGGTTTCTACGACAACACACTATTCCACCGTGTTATCGATGGTTTCATGATTCAAGGCGGCGGTATGACTTCTGGCCTTAAAGAAAAAGCGACTCGCGCAACTATCAAGAACGAAGCAAATAACGGCCTAGCGAACAAAGTTGGTACGCTAGCTATGGCTCGTACTATGGAACCGCATTCAGCGAGCTCTCAGTTCTTCATCAACGTAAACGACAACTCTTTCCTTAACTTCCGTAGCGAAAGCCTAGACGGTTGGGGTTACTGTGTATTCGCAGAAGTTGTAGAAGGCATGGACGTAGTAAACAAGATCAAAGGTGTTAGCACTGGTTCTATGGGTATGCACCAAGACGTACCACTAGAAGAAGTGATCATCACTGGTACAACAATCGAAGCTTAATTTAGCCTTCGATTCGTATTCACCATTGATACATCAATAATTAGGACAAGGGAGCACTCGCTCCCTTTTTTTCAAACTGTATGAAAACATATTTTATCTCAGACCTGCACCTTGCTCCGTCACGACAAGACATCACGGACTGCTTCCTAACCTTCATGAAAAATGAAGCGGTAGAAGCCGATGCACTCTACGTGTTAGGCGACCTTTTCGAGTTCTGGATTGGTGACGACGACAAGAGCGAGTTCGCGACTTCTATTCGCCAAGCGTTTATCGATTTGGTGAAAACAGGCGTACCCTGTTACTTCACGCAAGGTAACCGTGACTTTTTGGTCGGTAAAAGATTTGCAAAACAGACTGGTGTGCAGCTTCTAGACGAAGTGACAACTATCGATATCTACGGACAAAAAGCCGTGGTACTGCATGGCGACACTCTATGCACTGAAGATGTCAAATACCTCGCCTTCCGTGAAAAAGTCCATCAACCTTGGCTACAGTGGATCTTCAACAGAATCCCATTCTTCATTAAAAAGAAGATCGTCTCTAAGGTTCAGTCAGATATTAAAGATGACAAACAGACCAAATCTTTGGACATCATGGACGTGACACAGCAAGAGGTCGAAAACGTGATGGCGAAAAACAGTGTCGACCTTATGATCCACGGTCATACACATCGGCCGGATGTCCATACTTTTGGTGCTAACAATTGCACTAAAACACGTATCGTACTTGGTGATTGGTATACACAAGGTTCCGTGCTGGTCTTTACTCCACAAAGTTTTGAACTACAGAATCGAGCGTTTAGCAACAGCTTTCAACAACAGTCTTAAACTTTCAGTTTGATTGTTATAGTGGGTCAGAGTTTCTTCGATTGTGTATGGTAATTTCTAGCAAATTAGCTATTATCTCTCTATCAGAAATAAACCGAACACAGTACCAAGTTGAAATATTCATACGTAGCGCGTCAACCCATACTCGATGCAGATAAGAAAACCATAGGTTACGAGTTGCTATTCAGGGATGGTCCTAAGAACACTTTCCCTGAAGTAGAACCGGAGCTCGCTACAAGCCGTTTGCTATCTGACCATTTCTTATCGACCCACTACAATACATTGGGTGATAAGCTGGGTTTCGTTAATTTCCCCTATGCAAGCCTGATCAACTTAGTCCCGACTCTGTTCCCCAAAGAAAGTTTAGTCGTTGAGGTTCTTGAAGACTGCGAACCGACCGATGAGTTACTTGAAGCAATTAAGACTATCTATGATGCGGGCTATACCATCGCGCTGGATGACTTTGTTCCAAGTAAGGCGTGGAAGCGCTTCTTACCTTACGTATCGATTATCAAATTCGACATCCGTCTGATCTCTATCGAAAAAGCCTCAATATTTATGAGCTCTATGCAAGGGCTAGATATCAAGTTTCTTGCCGAGAAAGTAGAGACTTACGAAGAATATCAGCAAGCAAACAAAGCCGGTTTCAGTTACTTCCAAGGGTATTTCTTCAGCAAACCTGAAATGATCCAGACTCGCGCTCTAAACCCCGCTTTTCTGACCATCGTTCAGCTACTGAAAGAGATAGCCAACGATCCTATCGATTTTGGTGAAGTAGAACGACTGATCACGTTAGACGTGACGCTTTCCTATAAGCTACTAACCTATGTAAACTCAGCAGGTGGTTCAGCAACCACCATCCGCTCATTCCGCCAAGCTCTGGTTTATTTAGGCGAACAGAAACTGCGTAAATTTGTATCTCTCGTAGCGATAGCATCGGCAAAAGAAGACAAACCAGATTCACTTTATGGCTTAGCGGTGATTCGCGCTCGTCAATGCGAACTGCTAGTCGAAAAAATGAACGTGAAGGTTGAGCCCGGACAAGCTTTCTTAACTGGTATGTTCTCGTTATTGGATTCATTATTTGATCAACCGTTAAAGCAAGTGCTGGATTCAGTACCAATTGACGAAGAGATAAAACAAGCACTAATACTACGCAAAGGTGTATTAGGCGCGGTCTTGGCCATGGTGGTCGCTTATGAGCAAGCTCGATGGGATGAAGCAACTCGTATTCGTAACCTCCTCAAACTCAGTGAGGCTCAACTCGGCCTTGCCTATGATGAAGCGACGGCTTGGGCTCAAGATTTATTAGCTCCCGCCTAAACATCACGAATCTACTTAAATTAAAACTACACTTTGGTGAGCTTTAGTTTCTTGTTAAACTCCAACGCATTCATTTATGGCCTCTTACTCAGAGGCCATTTTTACAGGATTTGACTATGTCTTTATGCCCATGTGGTAGCAACAATACTTACCCAAAGTGCTGTGAATCAGCACACCTTGATCACAGCTCAGTAGAAACGCCTGAGCAGTTGATGCGCTCTCGTTATTCCGCGCATGTTTTAGGATTGGTCGATTATGTGGTTGCTACCTATCATCCTAGCTGCAATGCCGAAGAACAAAGAGAAGGCATTGCAGATTCGATCAACAGTGATTGGGCTGGCCTAGAAATTATCGACACTGCTGCCGGTTCCCACGAAAACGAGGGCTTTGTTGAGTTTAAAGCTTATTTCAATGAAGACGGCGCACAATACTGTATGCAAGAACGCTCTCGTTTTGTTCGTGAAAACGGCCTTTGGTTCTATATCGATGGTGAGTTCCCAGAACAAAGCCAACCTGAGCCTGAGATTGACCCTCGCCTAAACCAAACCGTCGAAAGCTTTAAGATCGGCCGCAATGACCCGTGTATTTGTGGCAGCGGTAAGAAATACAAGAAGTGCTGCAGCTAACTCGTACGCATAGGAAGTCAGATTAGAAGAAGAGATTCCTGATGTCGCTTAGGCTCCTCGGAATGACGAGGCCTAAAAATAAGAGACACACAGGATAGAACGATAAAAAAGCCCCGTAAACATAGTTGTTTATGGGGCTTTTGCTTATCTAGATGTATCCCAAAGATAGATTACTTATGGCGCTCTTTTAGCTTATTCACCACATCGTTCATCGATAGACCTTGGTCTTGCAATAGAACCATTAGGTGATAGATCAAGTCTGCTGATTCACAGACTAGCTCCGCCTTATCGCCCGACGTCGCCGCAAGCGCGACTTCAACGCCTTCTTCGCCCACTTTTTGCGATATACGCTTGGTGCCACGGGCATATAAGCTGGCAGTGTAAGAAGAGTCAGGATCTGCGTCCTTGCGGGCAGCCAGTAGCTGCTCAAGTTGATGAAGCCACACCATATGAGACTCTTCCTGTGGATCCGAATCCCAACATGTTGTCGTACCCAAGTGACACGTAGGGCCGATTGGGTTCACTTTGACTAGCAAGGTATCGTTGTCGCAGTCCAGTGACATATTCACCAGTTGCAGAACATTTCCTGAAGTCTCACCTTTAGTCCAAAGGCGCTCTTTAGTACGAGAGAAGAAGGTCACTTGACCTGTTTCGCCCGTCTTTGCTAACGCATCTTGGTTCATGTAACCCATCATCAGCACTTGGCTTGACTGGAAATCTTGTACAATCGCAGGAACGAGACCGTCGACTTTATCCCAATTGATACGTTCAGCTAGCGTATTTACTTCTGTCGCTGCAAAACTCATAGACGCACCTCTACACCTTGTTGTTTTAGATACTGCTTTAACTCACCAATATTTATGACTTGTTTGTGGAATACCGAAGCCGCAAGCGCTCCATCCACATTAGTTTTGTTGTACGCTTCTGCGAAGTGCTCCATTGCACCTGCTCCACCCGAAGCAATCAATGGAACGTTACATACTTCACGTACCATGTTGAGCTGTTCAAGGTCATAGCCGTTGCGAACACCATCTTGGTTCATCATGTTCAACACAATTTCACCAGCGCCACGTTTCTGTACTTCCTGCACCCAATCTTTGGTTTCCCATTTAGTTGCTTTAGTACGCGCTTCATCGCCCGTGAATTGATAAACCTGGTACTTACCGGTCTCTTTATCAAAGTATGAGTCGATGCCAACAACGATACACTGTACGCCGAACTTATCAGCAAGATCAGTAATCAGTTGTGGATTAGCCAGTGCTGGCGAGTTGATGGATACTTTATCAGCTCCAAACTCTAGAATGCGCGCTGCATCTTCTGCTGATTTAATACCACCAGCGACACAGAAAGGAATATCGATCACTTCAGCGACACGCTTTACCCAACTCTTGTCGACAACACGGCCATCGCTTGATGCCGTGATATCGTAAAATACTAATTCATCCGCGCCCTCTTCTGCGTAGCGCTGTGCTAGCGGAACGATGTCGCCAATGATTTCGTGGTTACGGAACTGAACGCCCTTTACCACTTGTCCGTCACGGACATCCAAACAAGGGATTATTCGCTTTGCCAACATGCAAACGCCTCCTCTGCGGTGAACTTACCATCAAGTAGCGCACGTCCCACAATCACACCAGCCACACCGCTACCTTTTAGAGCTTCGATGTCCGCTAGGCTGCCAATGCCGCCTGATGATTGGAATTGAACCTGCGGGTACTGCTTACAAAGATCCACGTAAAGCTCTACGTTTGATCCTTCTAGCGTGCCATCACGAGAGATATCAGTACACAGCACGTGCTTAAGACCAACGGTTAGGTAATCTTCAATCAACGCTTCAATGGTCACGCCTGAATCTTCCTGCCAACCTGAAATCGCCACTTTGCGAGTGCCGTTTTCGTCAATGTTGATGTCCAAAGCAAGAACAATTTTTTCAGCTCCGTACTTTTCCATCCAACCTTTAACAAGCTCAGGCTGCTTCACTGCTGTTGAACCAACAACAACACGTTGTGCACCGGCTTCAAGTAGGTCAATCACATCTTGCTCATTACGTACACCACCACCAATTTGAATATTAGCCGGCGTGCTATCAAGTAGCTTCGCGATCAGGTCTAACTGGCGAGCAGTGGTGTCTTTTGCGCCTGTTAAATCAACAAGATGCAGCCAGCCAGCACCAGCTTGGTGATATAGGTTGAACTGCTCTGCTGGGTTTACTTTGTATTCTGTTACTTGACCGTAGTCCCCTTGGAATAAGCGGACTACTTGACCTTCAATTAAATCTAATGCGGGAATAATCATTTACATTCCTTATATGGCAACGTTAGCCGCTGCCTAATCCTTATTACAATTCCAAGAAGTTCTGAATCAGCTTAGAACCAGCTTTTGATGAGCGTTCTGGGTGGAACTGAACACCATAATAGTTACCGCTTTGCACCGCTGCGGTAAACGGATTACCGTAATCACATTGTGCGATAGTGTAGTCACCTACTGGCATTGCGAAGCTGTGAACGAAGTAAAAATACTCGCCTTCTTCAATGTCTTTAAATAGAGGGTGATTCGGTGTTGCAGTGACTGTATTCCAACCCATGTGTGGCAGTGGTAAATCGCCCGTATCCAATAAACGAACTTCACCCTCACACAAACCTAAACATTCAACTAGCTCGTCGGCCTTTTGGCCTTTTTCTTGAGATAACTTACCAAGAAGCTGCATGCCCAAACAAATACCAAGCAGAGGCTTCTCTACTTGCTTTACAAGAGCAACAAGGTCGCGCTCTTGTAAGTTCTTCATTGCTTCACTTGCTGTACCTACACCTGGTAGGAATAGCTTGTCGGCTGCAAGAACCACTTCAGGCTCTTTTGAAATCTCAACGGTGTAGCCCAGACGTTCAATCGCAAATTTAACCGATGAGACGTTGGCACAACCAGTATCAATAATAACTACTTTCTGCTCTTTCATACCGATTCCTTACAGAACGCCTTTGCTGCTCGGTAACTCGTTACCTTCAACTTTGATAGCTTGGCGCAGAGTACGACCAAATGCTTTGAATAGGCTCTCAATGATGTGGTGATCATTATTGCCAGCAGAAGAAAGGTGTAGCGTACAAGCTAGCGTGTCAGTTAAAGAACGGAAGAAGTGAACCACCATTTCCGTTGACAGGTCACCCACTTGCTCACGGCTAAACTCTGCATCAAACTTCAGGTATGGACGGCCAGAGAGGTCTAGCGCACACTGAGCTAAACACTCATCCATTGGCAGGCTAAAGCCAAAGCGGCCAATGCCACGTTTGTCACCTAGCGCGTCTTTCAGAGCTTGGCCTAACGCAAGTGCTGTGTCTTCTACTGTGTGGTGATCATCAATGTACAGGTCGCCTTTCACGGTCAGGTTCATTTGGAAACCACCGTGTGTCGCGATTTGATCAAGCATGTGGTCAAAGAAACCCATGCCTGTATCGATCTTGTTGCCACCGGTTTCATCAAGGTTTACCGCTACCTTGATGTCAGTTTCTTTGGTGGTACGAACCACTTCAGCAACACGCGCGTTAACCGTCAGGTCTTTTACAATTTGTGGCCAGTTTAGCGTGCCTTCCGTTTCAGCATCTGGGCCATATTGAATACCGCGGATTGCCATGTTCTCTGCAAGTTGAAGATCCGTAACTCGATCGCCAATCACAACAGAGTGTTGGAAGTCGACTTTACCGCCCTGCAGATATTCTTTAACCATACCTAGCTTAGGCTTACGGCAAGAGCAATTGTCTTCGTCAAAGTGAGGACAAATAAGCACGTCATCAAACTTTACGCCTTGAGATTCGAAGAAATCCATCATCATATTGTGTGGCGCATCGAAATCTTCTTGTGGGTAGCTATCAGTACCAAGGCCATCTTGGTTAGTTACCATCACTAGACGGTAACCAGCATCTTGCAATGCAAGTAAGCTAGGAATCACTAGCGGTTCAAATTTTAGTTTGTCTAAACGGTCTACTTGGAAATCGACTGGCGGCTCAACAATTAAGGTGCCATCGCGGTCTATAAAAAGTATTTTCTGTTGTTTACTCACTTGAACTTCCTTTTAATTTTAAATCTGGTGGCCTAGCAAAAATCAAACGCTAACCCAAAATATTGGTTTCATTTGTCAGCCTATTATTCATCGAATAAAGGCTAACAAATATTATTACTGGCAAGCCTTTCGTTACTGATAAAAGTTACGAATGAATCCAAGTGTCTTTTCGCACTCTTCGCGATTACCAATACTAATTCGAACACAGTCTTCAATTGGCGAATTACGTAAGATAATGCCACTGTCCCATGCCGCTTTAAATAATTCGTCACCGTTCGGGAATTTAACCAAAAGGTAGTTACCCCAACCATCAAATACCGTAACGTTAGGCATCCCCATTAGGCCTGCCTGTAAGTATGCTCGGTTAGCGCTCAAGTCCAAAACCTGAAACTTTGCTCTTGCAAGACCTTGCTCTGAAAGTGCTTGAACCGCGATATCCGCAACAGGGATTGGCACTGGGTATGGCGCAATCACTTTCAACAATACATCGATAAGCTCTTGGTTCGCCAGCGTAAAGCCACAGCGTAGTCCAGCCAATGCAAAAGCTTTAGACAAGGTACGCAAAATCGCTAGATTCGGGTATTGCTCAAGTAAATCAACGGTTGACGCTTCTGGGCAGAAGTCGATGTACGCTTCATCCATCACCACAATCGCTTTGTCTTGAGTCATCTCAAGTAACTTGATGATGTCTTTGCGTTCAACCAAATTACCAGTCGGGTTATTTGGGCTACAAACAAACACCACTTTCACGTTGTCTAACTGAGCTTCAATCGCTGGAAGATCGAGTTGCCATTCAGCAGTTAGAGGTACAACTTTGCGCTCAACACCAATCGTCTCTGCGCTAATCGCGTACATACCATAGGTTGGTGGGCAGTAAAGAATAGCGTCTTCGTTCGGCTCACAAAAAGCACGAATCAGCAGTTCAATACCTTCATCGGCACCACGTGTTGTCAGAGTTTGATCTGATTTCACACCTGCATATTGAGCATAAGCATCAATCAACTCTTTAGGCTGACATTCGCTGTAGCGATTAAGACGAGACAAGCTTACGTTGTACTCGTTATCGAATGGGGATTCGTTGGCGTTTAACCAAACGTCACCCGTGCCGCCAATGCGTCTAGCAGACAAGTAAGGTGTAAGAGCCTGAACTTGTTTTCTCGCTAACTTTTCCATGCCCTGCCCTTATTTTGCTTGGTTTAACTTTTCAACTCGGATGGTCACAGCGCGTTTGTGTGCATCCAAGCCTTCGGCTTCCGCCATTGTTACTACAGTCGGAGCTAGACCTTTTAAGCCATCGGCTGTCAGTTCTTGCACCGTCATACGTTTAGAGAAATCGGCTAAACCAAGGCTAGAATACGTCTTTGTGTAACCGTAGGTCGGCAATACGTGGTTAGTACCAGAGGCATAATCACCTGCAGATTCTGGAGACCAGTCACCAAGGAAAATAGAGCCTGCATTATCTAGCAATGTCAGCAATTCTCGTGGATTCTTGGTTTGAACGATCAAGTGTTCAGGACCGTAGAAGTTCGAAATCGCAATCGCTTGAGTGATAGATTCAGCAATGATAATTAGGCTTGATGCCAACGCTTGCTGAGCGATACTCGCACGAGACAGTTCTTTCAATTGTTTTTGAACGGCTTCGGTTACTTGATCTGCAATCAATGGCGATGGTGTTACCAACACCACTTGCGAGTCAGGTCCGTGCTCCGCTTGGCTCAACAAGTCAGCCGCAATGAAGTCTGCGTCTGCCGTTTCATCAGCAATCACTAACACTTCTGATGGACCAGCTGGCATATCAATCGCCGCGCCACGGAAGTCGTTGCTCACTTGGCGTTTCGCTTCAGTTACGAAGGCATTACCTGGGCCGAAAATCTTATCGACTTTAGCAACGCTTTCCGTACCGTAAGCCATCGCAGCAACCGCTTGACCACCACCAACGTTGTAAACCTCATCGATCTTACAAAGCTTAGCGACGTACAAAATTTCGTCAGCGATTGGCGGAGGCGAACAAAGCACAACCTTACGACAACCTGCGATTTGAGCGGGAACACCTAACATAAGAACCGTTGACGGAAGCGGCGCACTGCCACCAGGGATGTACAGACCAACCGTGTTAATTGCACGTGTCACTTGCTCACACACAACACCTGGTTGCGTCTCAACCTTAATTGGCTGGGGTTTCTGAGCTTCATGGAACTTAGCAATATTGCTGTAAGCTTGTTCTAACGCCTGCTTCATTTCTGGAGTTAGACGAGCGCTCGCTTCTTCAATCTCATCTGAACTTACTCGAATTGATTTTGGAGTCACGCGGTCAAACTTCTCAGTCAGTTCTTTAAGCGCTGCATCGCCCTCATTTCGTACTTTTGCAATAACATCAGAAACTGTCGCTGTGATGTTTGCACCTTCAGTAATAGCGGGACGCTCTAATACCGAGTCTTGCTGTGATTCACTTAAAGATTGCCAAACAACGGTTCTCATCGTCATTACCCCATCATTTTTTCGATTGGTAGTACTAGAATTGAGCTTGCGCCTAACTCTTTCAGCTGTTCCATCGTTTCCCAGAACAAGTTCTCGGTACTTACTAGGTGAACTGCAACTTTATCTTTGTCCGTTGATAGTGGAAGAACCGTTGGATCTTCAGCGCCAGGCAGTAGTGCTTTGATTTGCTCCAGCTGAGAAGTTGGCGCGTGTAGCATGATGTACTTCGACTCTTTCGCTTGTTGAACACCCTGCATACGAGTCAGTAGTTTTTCAATCAATGCTGTTTTGTCTGCGTCGAATTCACCAGTACGTTGAATCAAGGTCGCTTTAGATTGGAAAATCACTTCCGCTTCTTTTAGGCCGTTTGCTTCTAGCGTCGCACCAGTAGAAACCAAGTCCGCGATTGCGTCTGCAAGGCCAGCGCGAGGAGCTACTTCAACCGAGCCTGTTAGCATACAAGTGCTGAAATCAACACCCTGCTCGTCCATGTAGGCTTTAAGTAGTTGTGGGTAGGTTGTTGCAATACGCTTGCCCGCTAGATCTTGTGGGCCGTTGTACTCTTCATCTTTGTTAATTGCGATAGATAAACGGCAGCCACCGAAATCTAGACGACGTAGTGTTTCGAACTCTGCAGGCTCTTTAAGAGCAAGGCGATCTAGACGAACTTCTTCAAGCTCATTTTCACCGATAAAACCAAGGTCAACCACACCATCCATGATGAGACCTGGGATGTCGTCATCACGAACTAATAACAAGTCGATTGGCATATTTAGTGAATGAACGACTAGGCGCTCACCCATGATGTTAAATTTAACACCACATTTTTTTAGTAGGTCTTGGCACTCTTTACTTAGGCGACCTTTCTTTTGAATTGCGATTCTTAGGCGTTGTGTCTGCATTGCTGTATCCCTGTGCAAATATTTGAATTTATTGATTATTTAAAAGCGCTAAAACTAAAAAACCCTCGGAAGACTCTGTCATCCCGAGGGTTTAAATCTAAATTCTTTTGACTTAACCTCCGGGAGTAACCTTGCTCCCGGGTATACGTAAATCTCCCCGAAAGACTAGATAGGGTGATGATGGTGATGAATGTTCATTACTAATTTACGCATACTTATCAGCTCTTAGGTTGTTTGCTGTCTTGTATCCACACTAACCAAGGTAAGATCCTTTTTCAACCATTAATTCGAACTTTTTTCACGAAACTTAAAATTAAATTAACAGGCACAAAAAAGGGAGGCTAACGCCTCCCTGATAGTTTACTGATTAACTTTCGTTTTTAGCTTTTGCATGTCGCCATTTTGCAGCGAGAGAAATAAGCCAGAGCAAAACACACAGCGACGAACGTTAGAGCTGCCGCGCTGAATGCGATACCGATAGAGGCTGTCATACCTAGGGTAATGAAGCCAATGCACGATACAAACGCTACTGATAGCGCGTATGGAAGCTGTGTTGATACGTGGTCGATGTGGTTGCAACGAGCACCTGTCGAAGACAGAATCGTTGTATCAGAGATTGGAGAACAGTGGTCACCAAACACAGCGCCCGCTAGAACCGCACTTAACATAGGAAGAATCAGTGCGATATCCGATGCTGCCGCCATATCACCCGCGATAGGTAGCATGATACCGAACGTACCCCATGAAGTACCGGTAGAGAAAGCCATGATGCCTGCAAGTAGGAACAGGATAACTGGTAGCCAGTGGTAATCAATGCTGCCTGTTACTAGAGAAGACAAGTACGTACCTGTTTTCATGTCACCGATTACAGAACCGATAGTCCAAGCGAACACAAGGATTAGGATAGCGCCAAACATAGAGCTCGCACCGATCCACATCGTTCTTGCGATGTCTGCCATAGATAGCTTCTGCTTAAATACAGTCGCTAGCGCAACAAGAAGACCGATGATGCCACCGTAAACAAGAGATTTACCAACATCTGTATTTTCGAATGCACCAAGTAGGTTAAACGCTTGACCATCAGCAGCTAACGCTTGACCGCCTGTGTAAAGCATTGCTGCAACTGTCGCTACGATCAATGAAACGATCGGCATGATTAGGTCAGAAACAGAACCGTTCTCGCTCTCTTCGATATCTAGCTCTTCGTTTAAATCGTGAGCTTGCTGGCTATCGTTGTCACCTTCAAAACCACGGCCTTGAGACGCTTCGATTTCGTGATCGCGCATCTTACCAACATCTAGACCAAACCATGCAACTGCAAATACCATAAGCAGTGCGAACACAGCGTAGAAGTTCATTGGAATAAGACGAACGTAAGCACCCAGTGCAGAATACTCAGTCACACCGTGTGTTACTAGGATGCCACCGATGATGGTAATGATGTAAGCACCCCAGCTAGAAGCGGGCATGATCACACACATTGGTGCAGCTGTAGAATCAAGAATATAAGCTAGCTTAGCGCGAGATACGTAGAAACGGTCTGTAACAGGACGAGAGATTGCACCCACTGCCAAGCTGTTGAAGTAATCATCAACAAAGATGAATACACCTAAGAATGCAGCAAGCAGTTTTGAACCACGCTTGCTCTTAACTCGAGATTGAGCCCACTCAGCGAATGCACGAGTACCTCCAGAAAGCGTTAATAGCGCTGTTGTCATTCCAAGAATAATTAGGAAAGCAATGATGCTCATGTTCCAAGTATTGATACCACCATCTTCGATGAAAACACCAGATGCTTTAGTAAATACGTAGCTAGCGGCATTACCTACTGAATAGTCAGCCAGTAAGATGGCACCCATAACGATACCGACACCCAAAGAAACCAATACACGGCGGGTAACAATAGCAAGACTTAAAGCCACAAGTGGCGGAAGCAAAGATAAAGGAGATGTTGCAAAATCTATTAAATTCATGATCTTCAAAAACCAGTTTTTTATTTGGCTAGAGATCTACTGCAGACAAACTTGATACGGCTGACCAAGTTCATGTTGAACTAAGCGAAAGGGAAGTGAACACTTCACCCAACCCTACAGTAGCGCTCCATAGTTTAAAATTAAGACTATGGCAGTGTTGTACCTATTGAGCACAACCCCAGCAAATTGCTTAGATATACAATTTACTTCGGCAATTACACCTTTCATTCCCGTTCATTGGCATCACCCCAACGAAAACTACTTTTTATAATTGCACCTCTACGTGCGACAACATTATTAACCAATCAAACAACAGTTTAACAAATGATTAACCAAATCATCGCATCAGGTAGCCGCAATTGTACCCATCAGGAGCAACAATGCAACATATCATTCCGAGAAAAGCAGCTTTTTATTTATGAACTAATCAACCTAAGCGTAGTCAACATAAGGTAATTACTCCACCAGTCACATAT
>NZ_MCYD01000424.1:0-459 GCF_002876325.1 Vibrio sp. 10N.261.52.A1 | reverse complement strand
GTCTTTCGTTATGGAAGAGAAAGATGACCGATAAGGATAATCTTTTAAAACCTCAAGTAATAAACAGCCGCTGGTTGTCATAATGAGCATAGTAAACACTAAAACGATCAAAGCACCGATGGTCCATACTCCAGCTCCTGCAGCAGGGAGCCCGAGCATACCGGCACCAACGCAAATACATGCAACGATGCAAGCCCCTCCGATGAGTGAAGGCGGCTGAGTGGTCATTACTGATTTTTCAGTATCCATAACCTGTTTTGTACTATCCATAAGTCGTTACCTTTCATTCGTTCAACATTGCTTTTATCCATGACCACAACCCGTTGCTCTATGATGTTTTAGGGAAGAATCTCCAAGGTCAAAAAAAGCGCCAGAATTAAGAACTCTAGCGCTTAACCTTTGGAAGAAAACAATAATTACACACTAAATTAGATATATTATTTGACGTAAACAGAGTAA
>NZ_MCYD01000423.1:0-231 GCF_002876325.1 Vibrio sp. 10N.261.52.A1 | reverse complement strand
AATATATACGGAGATAGTCAGATACTCTTTTCCATTTAAGACCCACTGTTACAACATATTTAGAGTGCGTATAAAACTTTTTCATGCGAGCAACTTGAAATCATCCAGTTAAAACCTTGAGTTGGATAGGAATCAAGTATTTGTAATTCATCCATCCTAAAACTTAGTAATACCTTGGTGTGGCACCTTTATTGAATATCAATAAAGACATTAACCTAACAAGTGACATCA
>NZ_MCYD01000422.1:0-240 GCF_002876325.1 Vibrio sp. 10N.261.52.A1 | reverse complement strand
ATTGTGACTTTAATTCAAAATAAAAATAAAACCCAACTTGAAGTTGTTGCTGTTATTTTAATTTTAAACGTCATATTGAAAGTTGGTATTTAGATGGGAGCTAATGATTCATGAACCTTTTTTAGCGAAATAGACTTCATGGTTCGTATGAGAGTTATTATGTTTATAGATGCTTTAGACGAGTGGGTTTTGTGTAAATTGTTGTTTTATTTGTGTTTAATGCAGTTTCTTTGTCTGTTA
>NZ_MCYD01000421.1:0-307 GCF_002876325.1 Vibrio sp. 10N.261.52.A1 | reverse complement strand
TTAACGAGCGTCTAGTACTTAAGCGTAACGAGCAGTACTGGGACAATGATAAAACAGTTCTTAATAAAGTAACGTTCCTACCGATAGAAAACCAAGTAGCGGAAATGAACCGTTTCCTAGCTGGTGAAATCGACTTCACAAATGAGCTTCCAACCGAGCACTTCAAGCGTCTTAAAAAAGAGCATGCGGAAGACGTATCTGTAGGGGGGAATTTATGTTCTTACTACTACAGTTTCAACACTAAGAAGAAACCATTCGATGATGTACGTGTTCGTAAAGCAATCTCTTACGCAATCGATCGTAATAT
>NZ_MCYD01000420.1:0-828 GCF_002876325.1 Vibrio sp. 10N.261.52.A1 | reverse complement strand
AAGAAAGAGTAACTTTACATGTAGAAAATCACTACAAAATGGTTTCTTATTAAGTAAGCGCTCCATAAAACCCGCATTCTAATCGCCTAGCGCGAAGAATAAGATCAAGTCTCCGACCATGAGGAGATTTGAAATGGGAAAACGACACACTAATCAAGAATGGCAAACGCTCATCGAGCAGTCTGAATCGAGTTCATTGTCAACGCTTGCATTTTGTAAGCTCAATGAACTCAACCCCTCAACGTTTTATGCTAAGCGCCAGCAACTTAAAAAAGCGAATATCTCTCAAGGCTTTGTACGGGCAGAGGTCGTCGAAAAGACAACGAAATATCAAGCTCAAATAGCCACCGCTAACATGACACTTATCATCAATGATGTGGAATTGAGCATTCCTCAAGGCACGCCCGCTGCCTACCTGGCAGAACTCATTGGAGCCTTGTCATGAAACATATGCTCAGCGCACCAGAGATTTATCTGTATCGTGAGAGTGTCGATTTTAGAAAGTCCATCAATGGCCTCGCGGCGATTATTGAAAATGACACCGATTTACCCTTGGGAAGCGGCGCACTGTTCCTGTTCACCAATAAACAGCGCGACAAAATCAAAGTGCTGTACTGGGATAAAACTGGCTTTGCGCTTTGGTATAAACGCCTCGAAAAAGCCAAGTATAAATGGCCTACAAAAGAGAAAAATGAGGTGTTTACCCTGACTCAACTCGAGCTTGGTAGACTGCTTTCTGGCTTCACGATTATCGGCCGTAAACCCGTTCAAATAAACGATTTTACAATGACTTAATCGATAATAAAGCCTTATCTGCCAAGCGTTAAC
>NZ_MCYD01000419.1:0-408 GCF_002876325.1 Vibrio sp. 10N.261.52.A1 | reverse complement strand
CGCAAGAGTTAGTCCAAGCAAACTTCAGCCGACAAAGCTTTCAATCGCTTATTAGCCAATCTGTGCTACTACTTCAGAAAACTACATCCGTAACCGCGTTATGGGTAGGTGCGACCATGGTGATGTCGCTGGAGTTAACCATCGGTCAGCTCATTGCGTTTAATATGATGGTTAATCATGTGAGCCAGCCTTTCGCTAAGTTAGTCGACTTATGGCAACAGTTTATACAGGCTCGAGTTGCAGTAGATAATCTCGGAGAGATGCTAAACCTTCCTACTGAGCAAGAGCAAGGCGGTTTTTGTTCACAGGAATCAATACGTGGGCATATTCAACTGCAGCATGTATGGTTTCGCTATCAACCTCAATTGCCTCCTGTTTTACGTGGACTATCCATTGATATTCAACCTG
>NZ_MCYD01000418.1:0-447 GCF_002876325.1 Vibrio sp. 10N.261.52.A1 | reverse complement strand
AGAAGAGATCAAAGAAGCGTACGAAGAACTTCGTAAGCTAATGCCAAACGTATTGGTATTTAACTCAGATTTCCCAGCTAACCCTTACCTAGCGGGTGAAGTGTCTCTTGGTATGCTTTGGAATGGCTCTGCTTACATGGCACGCCAAGAAGGTGCAACCATTGATATCATCTGGCCAGAGAAAGGCGCTATCTTCTGGATGGACAGCCTAGCGATTCCTTCAGGTGCAAAGAACATCGAAGCGGCTCATAAAATGATCGACTTCCTTCTTCGCCCAGAGAACGCAGCTAAGATTGCTCTAGAGATCGGTTACCCGACTCCAGTGAAGACTGCTTACCCTCTTCTTCCAAAAGAGTTTGCTGAAGACAAGAACGTTTTCCCACCACAATCAGTGATGGATAACGGCGTATGGCAAGATGAAGTTGGTGAAGCGAGCGTCATTTATGA
>NZ_MCYD01000417.1:0-639 GCF_002876325.1 Vibrio sp. 10N.261.52.A1 | reverse complement strand
TAAATATTGACTGGTTATTATGCATATATTAGGAAGGTTATTATGAAAAAAACAATATTATCGTTATTTCCAGTGTTTTCATTGCTTATATCCGCATACGCAACATCTGCTGAGGAAGGGAACTTATCTTACAATGACAACACGGATAGTTGGGGCTATCCATATGTAACCGTTGCTAATTCCACTCAGTTTCACGTATCGGGAAGAGTTGATTTTGCTGTTTGTTTACAAAGTACATATGTTGCAAACAGTGGCCAACAATGGACCGATGATGAAAGAGGTGTTTGCTTAGTTACTAAAGTAACTGCAACTGTTGCTACGCCTGACGGAAACGTTGCCGCTAAACCTTACACTTCAACAGGAACATCATTCAGTAACTTTGCTGTTATTTACCGAAATGGTAATTATGAAGTCACACGTATCATAAACTAAAGTCTTTCTCTTATAGATTATTTGCCAATTTCTTGCTAATCGATAGAAATGATAAGCACCTAGTGTATTGAATCATGTGAGTTACATTTTGCAGCACTGCAAATTAGTTCTTTTCCAATACTTGATAGTTGAAATAGGGTAAAAAGCCTAAGTGCTTTCTGTCCAGATGCTTCTCTGACAAAATTTTAACGCATTGCACATTATCAA
>NZ_MCYD01000416.1:0-428 GCF_002876325.1 Vibrio sp. 10N.261.52.A1 | reverse complement strand
GCTTTTACCCACAAATAGAAGTCGAAAAGGTGGTTAGAGGGAAAGAAAAGGTGGTCAAAGAACCGCTATTTCCTTCATACGTCTTTGTTCGATTTGATTATGAACAAGGGCCGAGTTTTACTACTGTTCGTTCAACGCGCGGCGTAGTGGACTTTATTAAGTTCGGCGCAAGACCGCATGAAGTCCAAGGTGACTTAGTTTTTGAACTTAAAGAGTTTGAGAAGTGTTGCAGTAACGAAACTGAAGATTGTTGTGTTGAGTTTGAGTCTGGGCAGGTGGTTAAGATTAAGAGTGGCCAGTTCGCTGGTATTGAAGCGATTTTCCATCAGAAAGATGGTGAAGCTCGCTCTATTATGCTCGTAAAAATGATCAGCCAAGTGGTTCCTATCAGTATTGAGAACGAAGCACTACAAGCTCACGCATAAATG
>NZ_MCYD01000415.1:0-416 GCF_002876325.1 Vibrio sp. 10N.261.52.A1 | reverse complement strand
AAGAAGATAAGAAGATAAACGCTGGACACAAAAAAAGCGCCTAAGGCGCTTTCTTATATTTCAACGGTGTAGCTTATCTCAGTGTTGCTTGGGAGAGTTTTGCTCTCATTTCCATCTCACCAATATTGAACTGGCGAACATCCATGGTCGCGATATCATTGCAGTCTTTACATGCATGATGGCACTTACCATCTAGGTAGTCGTGCTTTTTTACTAGGCTTGGCTTTTTGCACCAATCACAAACGCCTTCTATTGTGAACATATTCTCTCCTCACCTGTTTAAGTCAGGTGTATTTTCGGCGCAAATTATGACACAACAGAGACCTATTAGTTAATAGTTTGTTACTCGTTTTTGAGAGGGTGATCGATTGCAACACCAATAAAATCGATATCTCTGTGAGATGGAAAGATAAAGG
>NZ_MCYD01000414.1:0-3042 GCF_002876325.1 Vibrio sp. 10N.261.52.A1 | reverse complement strand
ATTATTACAAGCTTTTAAAATCAGATATTTAGACAGGTTTCGTATTAACTAATACGTCTTTTGTTTGATAGCATGTTCGGGAAATCAATAACTTACTATATAAAAGGTTTTATATGAAAAGCAGTATGGTCGCCCTATCACTATTCTCTATTTTGGCAATGAACTCGTATGCGCTTGCTAGTGACAAAGAGAACTCAAAAGAGCTTGGCCAGTTTTATGTTGGTGCTGATATCGGCTTGTATAATGAAACCGAATCAGAATATCTTGGTCGTTCAATTGAAGATTCGTCAGACCTATCTGACCTCAGCTATAACCTAGTTGGAGGCTTCGAATTCAATACACATGACGTTGTTAAATTGGGGCTGGAAGCCGAATATCGCAGACTTGGCAAAGTGACTTATAACGAGATAATGGATATCGAAGGTCAGGCTTTCTTCGTCAACGTAAAGCCGAAATTCATTGTTGAAGGTGACGTATTAGATTTGTACGTGTCCCTGTTGGCTGGTGTCGGATCTATGGATATGGAGGTCAAAGCTTTGGGGGCATCGGCGTCTAAATCTGAAGCAGCATACCAAGTTGGTGCTGAACTTGGTGCAATAGTTTCAGATAATATCGACATTCACCTTGGTTACCGAAATGCACGCGTTGAGATCGATAGTGTCGATATTTCATCGCAAACCGCTTACGTTGGAGCTCGCTACAAGTTTTAATCCCTTTGAATAAGCGTTATTAGCCCATTTGAGTAAAGCCTGCTCTTCAAAACAGGCTTTACTTACCGGTTAAAGCTGACTTAATAAACCAAAACGTTACGTTGTATCTTATTCAACATGGACCTAGAAATCTTAAGGGCCGATGTATGGCAAAATAAACCACCTAAAAAGGCCACTATTTCGTGTTTAAATTTTGATCTATCAAACAGTTATAATTAAAAATAAGGTGATTAAGCAATCAAATGCTGTGCATTCGGAGTTGCATTACCTATTAAAGTGTTAACATCAGAAAATGTTGTAAACTAGGTGTTTGATATGTTGCCTAAACTTTATAAGTTCAGATCGCTCCATGATAGAAATATACAATCTATATCCGAGTGTTCGTTGTGGTTTGATTACGCTAAATCCTTTAACAACCCTTTTGATTCTAACCACATCTTCAGCCAATGCCTTCAAAATGATTTTAAGGTGATGTGTTTCTCGCAGTCCAGCGACCACCCAATACTGTGGTCTCAGTATGGTGATAACTTCAAAGGTATGTGTATTGAATATGACCTTAACTTTTATGAGGGTGACGCAAACCTAAACTGCTTCGAGGTCCAATATGAAGACCACCCAAACAATATCTGTTTACCCTTGTTAGAGAATTTACCGCCATTACGCTTAGGTACCGAACTCTTTAAAGTGAAGCATTCTAATTGGCGCTATGAACGAGAATATCGCTGGGTACTACCTAACGAGGAGCTCGTAGGCAATAAGCTGTTTCTTAACAAGCAATGTCTGACTTCAGTCATTCTCTCTGAACACGCACCAGCCGATAGAAAGCTTAAACTGTTAATGACATGCCAACGCTTAGGTATTCCAGTCAAACAAGCAATAGCCAAACAGGACTCATTCACCTTTGAGGTCGTTTGCTAAGACCTTCCGATGATAACTACTCGGATTGTCATTACACAAAAGTGACAGTGCAACTAAAATAAAAAGAGCCACATCAATTGTGGCTCTTTTCATTACATCTTATCGGTGATTTTACCTGGTACCCTATTCTGCATTTGCTCAATTGTCGTTGCTGACATTTGAACATTCGAGAACCAATAAGGTCTGTGCTTAATATTAAAGAAATCACTGTTGCTCAGTGCTTCAAAAATTGAGAACTTTCTTCCTTGAGCCAGCGCTGCTCCGTAGAGGGTTCTTTCTAACACTGGAACATCGTTCACTTCCTCTAATAGCGCTCTCTTTATAAACTGGTTGCCAGGACTCCAATCAATGAATTCAACAAGCTTCTGAAGCAGTTTCAACTCAAGTTGCTCTACCATAGACTCAAGAAACTGAGTATTTGGAATGACTTCAGCACAAGCGTAATATTCTTCATGCCTGTCACTGGCATCTCGATAACCGAGCATAGTTTTCACCAAGGCATCTTCGAAAGTTGAAGAAAAGTGATTACAAATCAAGAATAAAGGTAACACTCTCAAAACGCCAAGAAGGATGCCAACGTTCGGATCTTTAACGGACGTTTCTTGTAGTCTTATACGCGTAGCATTCGAAGTCACCACCAAGTGTTGCCAAACCTTTGGCACAATATGCTTGATATTGCCGTCGTTCCACTTGATCAACTGTTGGCTCATCAATAATGGAAACAACAACCGACAGTTTTCTATACCGATTTGCCTTGCTGCAACTTTAGGATCGAGTATGATTTTCGATTTCTTGCCGTACTTCTCTGTAAACTCACGATTGGAAACAAACTCAACAAGACTAGAACTAAGTCCCCGACTCTCCGATGAAATTTTGTGTAACTTGGAAAAGTTTAAAGATGGAGAATACGCGACACTCGCAAACTGATTGTAATCTGGCAGCTGTGTGAACAGAGAGCTTATCAGTGTACCTTGAAGCTTCTCTAACATGAGCGCTGAAGCCGCGTCACTCACATCGTCAATAACGTAACGCAGTGTTTGTTGTTTAGCCGCTACCTTCTCACGTTTAGCATTAACTCTATCTTGTTCACAACGCAAAAGAATACGTTGGTTATGTGAGATTCGGTCTGCCTCATTAAAGATGACGCTCTCGCAGTATCTATTTTCTAAGCTAAGTAGCGTATCGACCGTGGACTGGTTAAGTTTATACTTTTCAGATATCAACCACTTAGTAAAACGAGTCTCAACGTTAATTGAAACTTTTCTAGAGATCTCTATGACTTCTGGGGTGTAATTTTTATTTGCTAGCAACAACCGAGACTTTCCTTTGCCCTAATCTTCTTTTTGGCAGCATATGCCTACTTTATAAGTGAGCTAAATATTAATAGAAATTAGAGATTGGTTCACGAAATTGT
>NZ_MCYD01000413.1:0-424 GCF_002876325.1 Vibrio sp. 10N.261.52.A1 | reverse complement strand
GTGCTTTCAGATTTCACATACACGAATGCTTCAACTACATAACAAAATCTACGTACTTAATTTTATCCATTGTGATGCAATGCTTCCTGCGCTTGGTTGTTTCAAGCTTTAACAGCGGAGACGCCTATACCAAAGCTATCTACGAGCACATTTGAATCTACAGGTTTGAGCACACTCTTTGGCAAACTGCGCTTCGTACTACCTGTACCTATGAACCTGCGGATTTAACCTAGCCATTACCAAATCTCGTTTATCACTAGCTATTAGCTCTATGTTCAACGTGACCAGCGCTCAAATCTACAAAAATCGGGCTCCGATCGTGTATAAGTGCCAACAATTCAGGTGTTTGTTTAGTGGTTATCTTCATACGTTCTACTTACTCACTAAAGTTACACACCCTAAAAGTGACAGTGCAACATTGTTG
>NZ_MCYD01000412.1:0-302 GCF_002876325.1 Vibrio sp. 10N.261.52.A1 | reverse complement strand
AGATGGCCCTGTGAGGTTTAATGATCTTACAAGAATGTTGGGCGGAGCCAGCAAGAAGATGGTTGACCAACGCCTAAAAGAACTAGAAAGTGAAAATATGGTGATACGTCGCGTGCTCAATGACAAGCCATTAGCGGTGAGCTACGAGCTGACCGAGTTAGGCACAAGTGCTCTGACGATTCTTGATGAATTACGGAAGTGGTCTGAAAGTAACAATGTTCAGATCAAATGATGTGCCGCTCAACAGTGTTGGCTAAAACAATCCCTGAACTATTTATATAAACAAGACAACCGATATAAAC
>NZ_MCYD01000411.1:0-515 GCF_002876325.1 Vibrio sp. 10N.261.52.A1 | reverse complement strand
TTGCGTTGCTCACACCCTAACAGGGCGTTAGGCTTTCAGGAGATTTATGAAGTATCTGCAAGGATTAGTATTTTTAATTGCTAGTGCATCTAGCGTTTCAAATGCAGACACAATCTACGATGAATCTAGGGAGAGGCATATCCCTATAGAAGTTACGCTTCCTCAATCAGTAAAAAAATGTAAAAAGGAATCTAAATGTCCAGTTGCTCTATTGAGCGCTGGCTACGGCGTATCTCATTTGAAGTATACATTTTTAGCTAATCAGCTCAATAACCTGGGTTACCTTGTTGTAGCTATTGGACATGAACTGCCAAATGACCCACCACTTTCAACGACAGGAAATTTATTTGAAACCAGAAGTGAAAATTGGCGCAGAGGCGCTCAAACTCTGGACTTTGTTAAATTAGTTTTGAGTAGGCGTTTTGAATATTATGATTTTGACAATTTGCTCTTAGTTGGGCACTCAAATGGTGGTGATATCTCTTCATGGTTAGGAAATGAAAATAAGCTTTATA
>NZ_MCYD01000410.1:0-529 GCF_002876325.1 Vibrio sp. 10N.261.52.A1 | reverse complement strand
AGCGGGTGAGCAAGGTCGAGGCTTTGCCGTAGTGGCTGATGAAGTACGTGCGCTGTCTGGGCGTACTTCGAACGCGACAGTACAGATAAAAGAGAGCATAGAAACCATGCTCACAACCATTGAAGGTTGGCAGAAAGATATTCTGGCGAACAGAGAGCAGACCGATGCGTGCGGTGATGTGGCGAAGGTGAGCGCAGAGCGTTTATCTGAAGTTGAAAACCTAATGCAATCTATGAACGAGTTGATGCAGTCGGTAGAAAACTCAGCCCATAAGCAGCGTACTCTTTCGAGTGAGGTGAATCTTCACATGCAATCTATCGCATCGACAGCAGAGCAGAATTTAGTTGCTACTCACTCAGTGAAGGATCATTCGACTGAGCTTAAAGAACAAGTAAACGAGTTCTATCAGTTAGCTAAACGTTTTGAAGAAAAGTAGCGACGTATTAAGTTTTAATCTCTATTACAAATGTCAAAATTAAACAAAATGTAAATGTTCAGCCCTGCTTTTTAGCGGGGCTTTTATTTATCT
>NZ_MCYD01000409.1:0-341 GCF_002876325.1 Vibrio sp. 10N.261.52.A1 | reverse complement strand
CTTCAAAGGCTTTGTGTGACCACAAGCGGTGATAGCCAGTCGTGATTGAAAGGTTACAGAAGCTAAAACAGATCGCTAGCCATACCCAATGTTCCATTCCATAGCCAAAAAAATAGCCATAAACGGGAGCCGCAACAACAGCAAGCAGCATACTAAACGAGAATACAAAGATATTGAGCCAAATTAACGGCGGCTTTTTTGTTGATGGTTTGTCGGCACTATTCATTAGCAATTTTCCATTGAGCTTACATCTGTGCGCTAGAATATCAGCGTACACGTGTAAGTCAATATTGAAAGTGTAAACGTGTATTAGTATGTTTTACTTAAATATTGTATAAAGG
>NZ_MCYD01000408.1:0-226 GCF_002876325.1 Vibrio sp. 10N.261.52.A1 | reverse complement strand
TTTACACCTAAGTAAGCAAGGTATACTGCACCTATTACCTTCACTGCAAAAAATAAACTTGCTGATGAAACTATAATTGCCGAAAGGCCGAATACTGATAATGTCCCGTGCAGATAAAACGCTGCCACTATCCCCAAAACATTTGCGTAACCATGCTTCTGGCCTGAAACTGGAACAGTTTTTACAAGCAATACACCATTGGGACCTGGAGACATTACCATTAATG
>NZ_MCYD01000407.1:0-384 GCF_002876325.1 Vibrio sp. 10N.261.52.A1 | reverse complement strand
CTGCTCGAGCTACAACCGCGAATTCATATCGGTTGTCGCCTTTAGTAATCTCAACGTGCAATAAGTCGTCTTTTAACTGCCACTGCCCTACAGTTTTAAAGCGGTCAAACAAACGGTACTCCGTTAGAGTGCCATCGGCTTTAAAATGCACTTCAGTAATGTAGCCAGCCGGGCAGCTTTTCACCCAAACACGATTTTCAATATCACGGACAACAAAATCTCGCTTGGTTTCTCGCCAAGCTAAAAACGTTTCGCTGTCGTAAATATCGGTGTCGAGATCAGCTCGAGGAATTAACGGCTGTTCCGTTTGCTCGCGACAATAAAGCTGAAGCAAAATTTGCTGCGTCGTGTCACTCGATAACTCAGTCATTAATCCTTCCTATC
>NZ_MCYD01000406.1:0-672 GCF_002876325.1 Vibrio sp. 10N.261.52.A1 | reverse complement strand
ATGTGACGTTGAGTGTTGTCTCCACTTTTTGTAAGAATTCCAGACGTCAACCGCACGGGTATCAAGTGCTTTCCCCTTGGTTGTGTACCCAGTCATTCCGGTATTAAGCGCACTAGAATTAAACGTATAGTAAGAAAGTGCGGTAACCATTTCCATTTGTTCTACCAATGCTTGAGCTTCGGGAGCAGTGACTTTCGATCTAATGCTGTCAGGTAGAGCCCAGTTGTGCCGCATACTTTGCGCCACTTTGAATTGGTTAACAAAGCCTCTCATCATATTTATCCAATCCATTGGATTTCCATTCTGACGGCAATGTGCTCCATATGAGGTCTGAGTGATTTGTAACGCCATTTGGTGCAACGCATCTAGACACTCTTTTTCCACTGCTTCATTGATTTTTAAGTACTTTAGTCGCTTTTCTAGATTACCGACTCCGACAGACCTTAATTGTTCGTAACGATATTCATCGTAACCACCAATTTCCATTCCAATTTCCTTATTTAATGGGTGCCTTTATTTAGGAGTATTTTCTCACTTAGTACACCTCAATAAAGGTTTGAGTGAAACTAAGATTGAAAGTTAAACCTCTTCAGGACAAAACGTAGATTAAGTACCATAACTTAACAATACCCTTACCTTCATTTAAACAAGACATTTATTTTAATCCAACTG
>NZ_MCYD01000405.1:0-287 GCF_002876325.1 Vibrio sp. 10N.261.52.A1 | reverse complement strand
AGAATTATTTACAGGGTCGGCTTATACTTGAACGCTCAAATATAGGAATCAGCTTGAGACTATCAGAGTGTATCTTTTTGTGTGTATCAATCGAGGGAAGCTCTCTTAATGTTCAATAAAACCTCGCCGCTGTTATCTTGATCTGTGTCAGCTAAGAACAAATTTATCTCGCCTTGAGTCGAAATCAATACTTCTTTATCTTCTACAGCGACAAGACGTTTAACGCCTTCAGGGTCTACAAACGTTAGACCAACACTGCCAAATTTGTCATACGCAGTATTATAGAT
>NZ_MCYD01000404.1:0-511 GCF_002876325.1 Vibrio sp. 10N.261.52.A1 | reverse complement strand
ATTGGTACCTGATATAACCTCTAGCATAATCAACTGGACTGATTTTTGGATCAAACAAGACGGTGATTCCTGCTTCTTTGAATTTATTTACTTTAAAAGCATACTCAATGCAATTGATTGGCTTAGGACCTAGTGATAGATCCAGAACTATATTTTGGGTAGGGAATGTATTTTTCATACAGATATATTGAATGTATCGTGGTAAATCACTGTCGACGATATCGATTTGATTGGCCGATATGTGGACCTCCAAAGTGGGGTGTTCTGATGAGATATACCTCACTGCCTCTCTAAACAAAAAATAGAAAGCCTGATCCCCCGTATTCTTAACAACTTCCCCCTCATTGAAAAGGTTAGCACTAAGGGTTATCCCATCGTCTACCTTGAATCTTAACTGGCACTGCACACCTATCACTTCATTAGGGTTATTCCTACTGAATTTAGGGCTGTAGCAAACTTCATAATCCTCGCAAACATCCTTATTTACTAAACTATCCATAAATCACCTACT
>NZ_MCYD01000403.1:0-13211 GCF_002876325.1 Vibrio sp. 10N.261.52.A1 | reverse complement strand
GTACACGGTCTCGGTGTAGTGTTTATCGGAGGCAGCAACATGAGTAAATTCTTGATTTTCGGATAGGTAAGTGCCGGAACTGGTTGCCAATACCCATTTTGATAATACCCACTCAGCATCATTAATCGTAATGTCGCTGCTGTTGTTGTATCGGTACAGTTTGAGAAGTGAATAGGTATTAAATTCTAACGACTGAGTATTATAGGTGTAGAAATTATTGCCGTCGGTCACCCAGATATAATTGTCAGAGGCACCAATATTGGTTATCTCTGAACCAGGGCTAAGGCTAAATGCAAGCTCGTTACCAAGCCCAGGAGTATGTCGATATACCTCATTATCAAAAAACGTCCAAAACTCATCGTTCAGGAAAGCAACGCGTTCCGATGAGAACTGTAGCAGGCTGCCTTTTCGTGGTAGCAAAGCTCGACCATCGTAAAACAGGACTTTTCCATGCACATCATGGATCCAAAGCCCACCACCTGCGCCTAGATAGAGATTTTTAGCCGCGAGAAAATTCCCTTGCGCTTGAACAGGCAAAGGATAAAAGACAGACGGTGATGTATTTAACGCAAGAGCGCTAAATGAAATGCTCATTAGCATGAACATTCGGAAGACAATTCGATACAACTTCTAATCCTGAACAGCAACAACGTATGAAGTTTCGGCTACCGCAATGTCTTAACCTGCTCGACCAGAAACTGAGTTTTTTTGTGCTTATTATTATCTTTCCATTTTAGCGGAAATCTACGAAGGAGAAAGAAGGTTTATTGTTTGTTGAAAGGTTTTATCTTAGCGGTCACGAAAATGCCGCAAAAAGCGGCATTATTCATAATCATATAGAGAGCAAAGTAGAGTAAAAGTTACTTACTATTGATTACTTTGCACTTAGACAGCTTGCGTAGCTATCGGTAAGTTGCTGAAGAAAATCGAAATAACTTCCACTCTTCACTTCAACTGTAGAACCAATTGGGTCTAATTGACCTTGTTTCGCATTGCTTCCTCGAGTCACCGAGTCAATTACAGCCGGTGTAAATTGAGGCTCAGAAAACACACATTGAACGTTTTCACGTACTATTGTCTTCTTAATCGCAATCAAGCTTTTTGCACCCGGTTTACGCTCTGGGCTTACTGTAAAATGACCTAAGTTATTTAGGCCAAATTCTTCTTCATAGTAACCATACGCATCGTGGAAAACGTAGTAGCCTTTGTCTTTCACTGGAGCCAGTTGCTCGCGAATAGACTGCTGTTTCTCTTTCAATGCAATCAGGAATGAATCTAGATTCTCTTGATACGCCATTGCGTTGTCAGGGTCAGTTTCAATTAGCTTGTCTGAAATGTATTTCGCGGCAACTGCAACCTGATCGATCCCCAACCAGAAATGTGGGTCGTGGCTGCCGTGGTGGTGGCCTTCGTGCGCGTCATGGTCATGCTCTTCGTGTCCATAAGCACGTAAGTTGATGCCAGGAATTTTAGCGATTTCGATAACGTTATCGTTCGACTCAATCACCTTGGTCAGAAACGCTTCTAAGTCAGGACCAAACCAAACAACCATATCTGCACTATGAACTTTTTTGACATCTGATGGTTTGAGCGCATAATCGTGCGGCGAAGCATTGCTGTTCATCAACACTTCCGGTTCACTAACACCTTGCGTTAGTTCTGTCACAATCATTTGAATTGGTTTGAAGCTTGTTAGAATAGTATTGGCACTTGCAACACTTGGCGCTAAAAGCAAAGTAGCAAGTATAAAAGATGAACGTGACATAATTCCTCGATAATAGAAAAGTAGCTTAGGCTTGAGGTAAATGTTACATTATAACATTAGCGAATTGCAAATGAGTTCTATTCATGGATAACTTAATCCAACTCGATTCCGTCAGCGTCGAGTTTGACGGTCGAAAAGTACTAGATAATATCTCCCTAAATCTAGAACGCGGCAGAATCACTACCCTAATTGGGCCTAATGGTGCAGGTAAATCGACCTTAGTTAAGGTTCTACTTGGGCTTCAGCACAAATATTCAGGGAAAATCACCAAATCAAAAAAATTAAAAATTGGTTATGTTCCCCAAAAACTAAAGCTGAACGACTCTCTACCACTTAATGTAGAACGTTTTCTTAAACTCACCGGTAAATTCAGTAAACAAGAGATCTTAGAAGCGCTGAAACTCGTTGGTGCTGAGCATCTAATTAAGAGCAACATGCATCAATTGTCTGGTGGTGAAAACCAACGCGTACTGATTGCTCGCTCTTTGTTGAAGAGACCCGATCTACTGGTTCTTGATGAACCAGCACAAGGCGTTGATGTACAAGGCCAAATTGATCTATATGAACTGATTGACTCTATTCGCCATCGCTTTGGTTGCGCTGTATTTATGGTGTCACATGACTTGCATTTGGTGATGGCAAAAACAGATGACGTGATCTGTCTACACCACCACATCTGCTGCTCTGGTGCACCCGCTGATATTAAGCATCATCCTTCTTATATCGCTCTATTTGGTACTGCGGTTCAAGAAAGTTTGGCGTTCTATCATCACCAACATGACCATCATCACCATGACTTAGCAGGCCAACCTGTATCTGGAGATGTGCACGACTGTTCTAACCATAAACACGGACATCACCACTAATGCTTGAGTTTCTTTTACCTTCTATCCTCGCAGGCTTAGGCATCGCGCTTATTGCTGGTCCACTGGGGTCGTTCGTAGTGTGGCGTAAGATGGCGTACTTTGGCGACACATTGGCTCACGCCTCTTTAATGGGTTTAGCGCTTGGTTTCCTGTTCAATATTAACTTGTACTTCGCGCTGCTGATTTGCTGCTTGATGTTGGCTGTACTCCTAGTAACACTCCAAAAACAGAAGCTTGTGGCCACCGACACCCTACTCGGCATTCTTGCACACAGTGCGCTATCACTAGGCTTAGTCGCAGTTAGCTTTCTCGATAACGTTCGTGTCGACCTGATGAGCTACCTATTTGGTGACCTGCTTGCCGTTTCCCCGACAGATTTAATGTTCATTTATGCAGGTGCGGCTGTCATTGGACTGGTGTTAACTATCTTTTGGCGACCGCTGTTATCGACAACGGTAAACGAAGATCTTGCAGCGGTTGATGGTATCAACATTGATTTAATGCGTCTGATTCTAATGTTACTGGTCGGCATCGTGATTGCCGTTGGTATGAAGTTTGTTGGTGCGTTAATCATGACATCATTACTGATTATCCCTGCGGCAACAGCAAGAAAGTTCTCAAGTACACCTGAGCAGATGGCATTATTTGCTTCCATTATTGGCTCTATCGCAGTATGTGGCGGGCTGAGCCTATCTTGGTTCTACGACACGCCAGCAGGCCCATCTGTTGTGATTAGCGCTGCTGCGATGTTTATGTTGTCTCAGATGGTTAAGAGCCGAGCTTAACGGTACGCTCTCGCATCTCGCATCTCGCATCTAAAAAAACATACAAAAAAGGCTTGGTCATCGACCAAGCCTTTCTATTATTTATCGCTTAAAGCGCTGATTACCAACCAGTAATCTCGCGTAGACCTTTACCGATGTCAGCAAGAGACTTAACTGTCTTAACGCCTGCTGCTTCTAGTGCTGCGAATTTGTCTTCAGCAGTACCTTTACCGCCAGAGATAATTGCGCCAGCGTGGCCCATACGTTTACCTGGAGGAGCAGTAACACCTGCGATGTAAGAAACAACTGGCTTAGTTACGTTCTCTTTGATGAACGCTGCTGCTTCTTCTTCCGCAGTACCACCGATCTCACCAATCATTACGATTGCTTCTGTCTCAGGGTCTTCTTGGAACAGTTTTAGGATATCAATGAAGTTTGAGCCTGGGATTGGGTCACCACCGATACCAACACACGTAGACTGACCGAAGCCTTCATCTGTTGTTTGTTTAACTGCTTCGTAAGTAAGAGTACCTGAACGAGATACGATACCTACTTTACCTTTCTTGTGGATATGACCAGGCATGATACCAATCTTACACTCGTCTGGAGTGATAAGACCTGGACAGTTAGGACCGATCATGCGAACGCCAGTTTCTTCTAGCTTCACTTTAACATCGATCATATCTGTTGTTGGGATACCTTCAGTGATCGTTACGATCAGTTCGATACCTGCGTCAATCGCTTCAAGGATTGCATCTTTACAGAAAGGTGCTGGTACGTAGATAACTGTTGCTGTTGCGCCAGTTACTTCTACTGCTTCACGTACTGTGTTGAATACTGGAAGACCAAGGTGAGTTTGACCACCTTTACCAGGAGATACACCACCAACCATTTGCGTACCGTATGCGATAGCTTGCTCTGAGTGGAATGTACCTTGACCGCCAGTGAAACCCTGACAGATTACTTTAGTGTCTTTGTTAATTAATACAGACATTATTTCGCCTCCGCAGCAGCAACAACTTTCTGAGCAGCATCTGTTAGAGATTCAGCTGCAATGATATCAACATCAGAATTAGCAAGTACTTCGCGACCTAGGTCTGCGTTTGTACCTTCTAGACGAACAACAACAGGTACTGTTACGCCTACTTCTTTAACCGCACCGATAATACCTTCAGCGATCATGTCACAACGAACGATGCCACCGAAGATGTTTACTAGTACTGCGCTAACATTGTCATCAGAAAGGATAATCTTGAATGCTTCAGCTACACGCTCTTTAGTTGCGCCGCCGCCTACATCAAGGAAGTTTGCTGGTTTGCCGCCGTGTAGGTTAACGATATCCATCGTACCCATTGCTAGACCTGCACCGTTAACCATACAGCCAACGTTACCATCTAGTGCTACGTAGTTTAGTTCCCACTGTGCTGCGTGTGCTTCGCGCTCATCTTCTTGAGATGGATCGTGCATTTCACGTAGCTTAGGCTGACGGTACATCGCGTTTGAGTCGATGTTGATCTTGCCATCTAGACAAAGAAGGTTGCCTTCGCCAGTAATTACTAGTGGGTTGATTTCCAGTAGAGCTAGGTCGTACTGAGCGAACATTTCACCAAGACCCATGAAGATCTTAACGAACTGTTTGATTTGATCGCCAACTAGACCAAGTTTGAACGCCAGTTCACGGCCTTGGTAAGCTTGAGGACCTACTAGAGGATCGATCGCAGATTGGTGAATCAACTCTGGAGTTTCTTCAGCGATTTTCTCGATGTCCACACCGCCTTCAGTTGACGCCATGAATACAATTTTACGAGTTGCGCGGTCAACAACAGCGCCTAGGTAAAGTTCGTTAGCGATGTTAGACGCTTCTTCAACTAGGATCTTAGTTACAGGCTGACCATTTGCGTCTGTTTGGTAAGTCACTAGGTTTTTACCTAGCCACTTTTGTGCAAACTCTTTAACGCCTTCTTTTGTGTCGTGTAGCTCTACGCCGCCCGCTTTACCACGGCCACCAGCGTGTACTTGACACTTAACAACTTTTTTCTCAGTTGAGATACGACCAGCAGCCTCGAAAGCTTCTTGTGCTGTATCACATGCGAAGCCTTCTGGTACAGGCAAACCGAATTCTGCAAACAGCTGTTTGGCTTGGTATTCATGCAAATTCATTTTGATATTCCGTTTATTTTCCCTTAAGGGATTATTATTTCCATAACGACACAGTTACCTGTGTTACGTCTGTAGGGTCTTCTCAAATCAACTGCTGTCCATTTTGTAATGGCTTAACAGCTCAAGTGAAGGCCAGGTGTTGAGCAGCCTAGCCTTTGAAACTTTTAACGTCTAGCTAACTGGGTTAACTAGACGTTTTAGCGATACTAAACGTCTAATAGCAGACGTGCAGGATCTTCTAGAAGCTCTTTGATGGTCACTAGGAAGCCAACTGATTCACGGCCATCGATTAGACGGTGGTCGTAAGAAAGCGCTAGGTACATCATTGGTAGAATTTCTACTTTGCCGTCAACAGCCATTGGACGCTCTTGGATTTTGTGCATGCCCAGGATTGCCGCTTGAGGCGGGTTGATGATTGGCGTAGACATTAGAGAGCCAAATACACCACCGTTTGTGATAGTGAAGTTACCACCCATTAGCTCATCAACAGTTAGCTTGCCGTCACGGCCCTTGATCGCTAGCTCTTTGATGCCTTTTTCGATGTCAGCGAAACCTAGTGTGTCACAGTCTTTTAGTACTGGAGTCACTAGACCACGTGGCGTAGATACTGCCATGCTGATGTCGAAGTAGTTGTGGTAAACGATATCATCACCGTCGATAGATGCGTTTACTTCTGGGTAACGCTTAAGCGCTTCAGTTACCGCTTTCACGTAGAAAGACATGAAACCAAGACGCGTGTCGTGACGCTTCTCGAATTGGTCTTTGTACTGCTTACGAAGGTCCATGATTGGCTTCATGTTTACTTCGTTGAAAGTCGTCAGCATTGCTGTGCTGTTCTTCGCTTCTAGAAGACGGTTTGCTACTGTCTTACGTAGGCGAGTCATAGGCACGCGCTTCTGGCTACGAGCTGCCGCTGGCGCTTCAACCGCTGGTGCAGCTGCTGCCGGTGCCGCTTTCGCTGCCGCTAGGTGTGCGTCAATGTCTTCACGAGTAATACGACCACCAACACCAGTGCCTTTAACGTCAGCTGGTTGTAGGTTGTGTTCAGCTAGAAGGCGACGTACAGCTGGGCTTAGTGCGTCGTTGCTCTCTTCTGTTAGCGCCGCTTTGTGACGCTTATCAGGAGATGCTTCTGTTTCTTCTGTTGTATCAGTCGTTGGCTCACCTGCAACCGCGCCAGGTTTCAACTTAGCAATAAGCTGCTTAGAAAGTACCGTAGCACCTTCGTCTTCAATAATCGCTTCCAGAACACCCGCTTCAGGAGCTGGTACTTCTAGAACTACTTTATCTGTTTCGATATCTACAATGACTTCATCACGTGCAACCGCTTCGCCTGGTTTTTTGTGCCAAGTAGCAACTGTTGCATCAGCCACAGATTCAGGTAAATCTGGAACCAGAATTTCAATTGTCATGTCTGTATTTTCCTTTTACTTCTAGTTCTTTGGTAGGGTCAGAGCGTCATCTACTAACGCTTTTTGTTGTTTCAAGTGTACCGACATATAGCCTACAGCTGGTGATGCTGATGCAGGACGACCTGCGTATTGAATATCAGCACCTACTGGGATAGCAGCTCGGAAGTTATGTTGGCTGCTGTACCAAGCACCTTGGTTCTGAGGCTCTTCTTGACACCAAACGTAATCAACGACATTTGTGTATTGTGCAATTGCAGCGCGAACATCCTCGTAAGGGAATGGGTATAGCTGCTCAATACGAACAATAGCAACGTCGTCTTGCTCGTTCTTACGTCTTTGGTCAAGTAGGTCGAAGTAAACCTTACCAGAACAGAATACGACGCGTTTTACGTTCTCAGGAGCGATATCGTCAATCTCTGCGATAGCTGGCTGGAACGTACCGTCTGCTAGGTCTTCTAGAGAAGACGTACACAGCGGGTGACGAAGCAATGACTTAGGTGACATTACAATCAGAGGACGACGCATAGGTCGAACAACCTGACGGCGAATCATGTGGTAAACCTGTGCTGGCGTTGACGGAACAACAACCTGCATATTTTGTTCAGCACATAATTGAAGGTAACGCTCAAGACGTGCAGAAGAGTGCTCTGGGCCTTGGCCTTCATAACCGTGAGGAAGCAGCATAGTTAGACCACATAAACGTGCCCACTTTTGCTCACCTGACGAAATAAATTGGTCAATAACAACTTGTGCACCGTTTGCGAAGTCACCAAATTGTGCTTCCCAAAGGGTTAGACCGCTTGGCTCTGCTGTTGCGTAGCCATACTCGAACGCTAGCACTGCTTCTTCAGACAATACTGAGTCAAATACTTGGAATGGACCCTGCTTATCATGAATGTTCGCAAGAGGAACATACGTGCTTGCGTCTGATTGGTTGTGCAGTACTGAGTGACGGTGGAAGAAAGTACCACGGCCTGAATCTTGACCAGAGATACGAATACGCTTGCCATCGTCAACAAGTGTTGCGTAAGCCAGAGTTTCAGCCATACCCCAATCGACTTGTTTCTCACCATTCACCATGGCAGTACGATCGTTGTACAGTTTATTTACTCGGCTTTGTAGCTTGTGGCTTTCTGGGTATTGACAGATCTTAGTACCAAGCTCTTTTAGACGCTCGATATCAACCTTGCTATCCCATTCGATATTCCAGTCGTGACCTAGGTAAGGAGACCAGTCTACTGAGTGAAGTGCCATTGGGCGCCACTCTTTAACCACAACTTCACCGTGATCAAGTGCATCACGATATTCGTTAACCAGTTGAGTTGCTGTATCAATACCAAACTCACCGCGCTCCATTAGCACGTCAGCGTATAGCTTACGTGGTGTTGGGTGCTTCTTGATTTTTTGGTACATCAAAGGTTGCGTTGCATTCGGCTCATCGGCTTCGTTGTGACCGTGGCGACGGTAACAAACTAGGTCGATAACGACATCACGTTTGAAGGTATTACGGTAATCCAGCGCTAAGCGAGCAACAAAAGCAACCGCTTCTGGATCATCAGCATTAACGTGGAAAATCGGAGCCTGTACCATCTTAGCGATATCAGTACAGTACATCGTAGAACGTGTGTCGCGAGGGTTAGATGTTGTAAAACCAACTTGGTTGTTTACAACGATGCGAACCGTACCACCTACACAGAAACCGCGAGCTTGAGACATGTTAAACGTCTCTTGCACAACACCTTGACCAGCGATTGCTGAGTCACCGTGAATCGTGATTGGCAGTACACGGCTACCATCAGTATCGCCTAGGCGATCTTGACGTGCACGTACTGAACCGATAACCACTGGGTTTACGATTTCTAAGTGTGATGGGTTAAATGCTAGTGCTAAGTGAACGTTACCGCCCGGTGTCGCGAAATCCGCAGAGAAACCTTGGTGGTATTTCACATCACCAGTACCCCACGTTTCGTCGTGCTTACCCGCGAATTCGTCAAACAGGTCTTGCGGCTTTTTACCAAGCACGTTAACCAGCATGTTTAGACGACCACGGTGAGCCATACCAACAACGACTTCACGCATGCCTTGTCCACCAGCATGACGAATAATCTCTTTCGTCATTGGGATAAGCGCATCACCACCTTCCAACGAGAAGCGTTTCGCGCCTGGGAATTTCGCACCAAGGTAGCGCTCAAGACCTTCAGCAGCCGTTAGCTCTTCTAGGAAAGCTTGCTTTTCTTCTTTGTTGAAAGAGGGTTGACCAGATACAGACTCTAAACGTTGTTGAATCCAACGTTTTTGCTCTGTATTAGTCATGTGCATGTATTCAGCACCAATCGAACCACAGTACGTTTGCTTTAGAGATTTGTGTAAATCTTTAAGCACCATCGTCTCTTGGCCAATCGCGTAAGAGCCGACGTTAAACGTCTCATTGAGGTCTTCTTCGGTAAGAGTGTGGAAAGAAGGGTCCAGTTCATCAACTGTCGCTCTCTTCCATAAACCTAGGGGGTCTAGATTTGCTGCTTGATGCCCTCGGAATCGATAAGCATTAATCAGTTGCAGAACTTTTACTTGTTTCGCATCGACATCTGGATCACTAACTTGGACACTGTAATGCTTTGTTTCTTGAGCGAGTCGACGGAAGTATTCACGAACACGAGAGTGTGGTTGTTCCACCGCTTCTGAAGCTTGCACAGGCAATTCTTCAAAAACACTTCTCCATTCGTCACTTACCGAATCGGGGTCACTTAGATACAGTTCATAGAGTTCTTCTACGTACGTTGCATTGGCGCCAGCCAAGTGTGAAGACTCGAGCCATGCCTTCATCACGCCGTTGTGCATATTTTCCCTTAACCAGTAGTTTTCACGTTTGCTGCGGTCTATGCCGAGCTATTAAAAGGCCGCCCCAAAACTTCTAGGGCGGCAATTTTTTTTATAACTTAAACCGAACGATTCACTAACATGGTCTTGATGTGACCAATCGCTTTCGTCGGATTTAATCCCTTAGGACAAACACTTACACAATTCATGATGCCATGGCAACGAAAAACGCTAAATGCATCATCAAGATCAGACAAACGTTCATCTGTCGCAGTATCTCGGCTATCAATTAGCCAACGGTACGCGGCAAGTAGGCCTGCTGGTCCGATGAACTTATCAGGGTTCCACCAGAATGATGGGCATGACGTTGTACAACATGCACACATGATACATTCGTACAGTCCATCTAAATGAGCACGCTCATCAGGGCTTTGTAAGTTTTCACGTGCCGGTGGTACATTGCCATCAGACACTAGGAATGGTTTTACTTTTTCGTAGTTATCGTAGAACTGAGTCATATCAACAATCAGGTCACGAACAACAGGTAAACCTGGCAGCGGGCGAATCACGATCTTATCGCCTTTCAGCGCAGATAGAGGCGTGATACACGCTAGACCGTTTTTACCGTTCATGTTCAGACCATCCGAACCACATACACCCTCACGGCATGAGCGGCGGAATGCGATTGTTGGATCTTGTTCTTTCAGTAGAATAAGCGCATCCAGAAGCATCATGTCTGAACCTTCATCCACCTCTAAGGTGTATTCCTTCATGTAAGGCTTTTGGTCGACATCTGGATTGTAACGGTATAAAGAGAAATTCAGTTTCATGGTCATGTCTCCTTAGTACGTACGTGCTTTTGGCGGGAACGCTTCACGATGGATAGGTTCCATGTTTACGTTACGCTTAGTCATGCTTTCTGACTCAGGATTGTAAAGCGTGTGGCATAGCCATTGCTCATCATCACGATCAGGGAAGTCAAAACGAGCATGTGCACCACGACTCTCTGTGCGGTAGTTTGCCGCTACAGCCGTCGCGTAAGCTGTTTCCATTAGGTTTTCAAGCTCAAGACACTCAATACGCTGTGTGTTGAACTCAGTAGACTTATCTGAAAGGTGTGCATTCTTCAGACGCTCACGAATTGCTTTAAGCTCTTCTAGGCCGTCAGCCATTGCTTGACCTTCGCGGAATACAGAGAAGTTGTTCTGCATACATTGCTGTAGATCTTTACGGATCTGCGCTGGATCTTCGCCGTCTGTGCTGTTTTCCCAACGGTTGTAGCGCTCTAGAGAACGAGCGATATCTTCTTCCGTTGCTGGTTTCGCATCAGCTTGCTTCTTCAGAGTCTCACCTAGGTGTAGGCCTGTCGCACGACCGAATACAACCAAATCAAGCAGTGAGTTACCACCTAGACGGTTGGCACCGTGTACTGATACTGAAGCAACCTCACCACAAGCAAATAGACCTTGTACTTCTACATCGCTACCATCTGCCCCCTGCTTAATCGCTTGGCCAGAAACTTGTGTTGGTACACCACCCATCATGTAGTGACATGTTGGGATTACTGGGATTGGCTCTTTTACTGGATCAACGTGTGCGAATGTACGAGACAGTTCACATACACCTGGTAGACGAGACTCAAGTGTTTCTTTACCTAGGTGATCCAGTTTCAGTTTGATGTGTGGACCCCAAGGGCCGTCACAACCGCGACCTTCACGGATTTCGACCATCATTGAACGAGCAACAACGTCACGACCCGCTAAGTCTTTCGCGTTTGGAGCGTAACGTTCCATGAAACGTTCGCCGTCTTTATTTAGAAGGTAACCACCTTCACCACGACAGCCTTCTGTTACAAGAACACCAGCGCCAGCAATACCTGTTGGGTGGAACTGCCACATTTCGATATCTTGCATTGGAACGCCAGCACGAATCGCCATACCAACACCATCACCAGTATTGATGTGTGCGTTAGTTGTCGATGCGTAGATACGACCAGCACCGCCAGTCGCTAGGATCGTTGCTTTCGCTTTGAAGTAGCATACTTCGCCTGTTTCCATGCAAAGTGCTGTTGTACCAAGAATGGCACCGTCTTCGTTCTTCACAAGATCAAGCGCGTACCACTCAGAGAACACGGTTGTTTTGTGTTTAATGTTTTGTTGGTAAAGCGTGTGTAGCAATGCGTGACCAGTACGGTCAGCTGCTGCAGCGGTACGAGCCGCTTGCTCACCACCAAAGTTTTTCGATTGGCCACCAAAAGGGCGTTGGTAAATGGTGCCGTTGTCGAAACGAGAAAATGGAAGGCCCATCTTTTCTAGTTCGATAACTGATTCTGGGCCATTTTTACACATGTATTCGATAGCATCTTGGTCACCGATGTAATCAGAACCTTTTACTGTGTCGTACATATGTTGTTCCCAGTGATCTTCGTGCGCATTTCCTAGCGCAACCGTAATACCACCTTGAGCAGATACGGTATGAGAACGAGTTGGGAAAACTTTAGAAAGCAATGCACATGATAGGCCTTGCTCTGAAATTTGCAGTGCGGCACGCATACCAGCACCACCAGCGCCGATAACTACGGCATCAAACTCACGAACAGGAATAGTCACTTACGCACCCCACAAAATAAACAGACCAGAGAAGAAATATCCAAGAAGAACCGCAACTACACCTGCTTGAAGACCAACACGCAGTTTAGCGCACTTGATGTAGTCGGTTAGCACTTGCCATAGGCCGATCCAAGCGTGAACAAGAACCGAAGTAAGCGCTAACATGGTAAATACTTTAGTGAAAGTTCCACCAAAGAACTGAGTCCATGATACGTAAGAGATATCGGTGAAGGCACAAAAGCTCACCAAATAAATTGTATATAGCGTCATAATGATTGCAGTTGCACGAATCAATAAGAAATCGTGAACGCCATTACGGCCAAATGTCGAAACGTTGTTTACCATACTAAGATCCCCGCTAGTAGAGACAATACCGCTGTCGCTGCGAATGCAACCTTAGCGCTCTTCGCGCCAGATTCCAGCTCTTCAAAGTGACCTAAGTCCATAAGAAGGTGACGAATACCACCAGCAATGTGGTAAGCCAAAGCGGTTAAAATGCCCCACAGAATAAACTTCACGAAGAAACCGTCGACAATGTCGCTAGCTTCCATAAAGCCTACTGGGGATGAGAGGGAAATGGATAGTAACCAAAGCAAAATTCCAATCGCAACAAAAGTAATCACCCCAGACACACGGTGTAGGATGGAAGCTATTGCAGTGATCGGAAAGTGGATGGTCTGTAAATCTAAATTAACAGGTCTTGTCTTTCTTTCTTTCACGGGCTTGCTCACTCAGCTCCATTGAGCATTATGGTCATTAAATAACCTTATGATATTGTTATGGACAAAATTTGATCGCAAACCTTCAAAATTTAACAT
>NZ_MCYD01000402.1:0-956 GCF_002876325.1 Vibrio sp. 10N.261.52.A1 | reverse complement strand
TCAGGTTCAGGTAAATCAACTCTTGGACGTGCGTTAATCGGCTTATTGCCAAGCTCAGGTCGTATTGTTTATAAGGGACAAGACGTCAGCTTACTCAACGACAAGCAGCGTCATAACCTGAAAAAAGATGTCCAAATGGTATTCCAAGACCCTTATGGTTCTTTATCGCCACGTATGACGGTTGGGGAGATCATCACCGAAGGCTTAACGGTGCATCAACCTCACTTGTCAAAACAAGAACGTTTAGAAAGAGCTCGTAAAGCACTGATTGAGGTTCGTCTGGAGCCAAATTCAATCAACCGCTACCCGCATGAGTTCTCTGGCGGACAAAGACAACGTATCGCGATTGCTCGTGCGTTGATTCTTGAGCCCTCTTTCATACTATTGGATGAACCAACTTCAGCTCTCGATCGCTCAGTACAACTGACCGTGATTGACCTGCTCAAAGACATCCAAACTAAGCACAATATCGGCTTCTTGTTCATTAGTCATGACCTTTCGGTCGTGAAGGCACTTTCAGATCGTGTACTTGTGATGCAAAAAGGTGAAGTGATGGAAGAAGGGTCTGCAGAAGAGATTTTTAATGCGCCGAAAAACGACTACACCAAGAAACTCATCGCAGCGTCATTCGACTTAGAAAATAATTCGGAAAAAAATGCCGCTTAAAGGGAACTAATCAAGATTAACAGCGTCTTATAAGTACATTCTGAATAATCTCCTAATGGATTGAAATCTAGAATGGATATAGCAAAACTGGTTTGGCCGCCAAAAGAGAAATGTCGCATGGATGCGACATTTTTCGTTTCTGGCGTATATGAAAAATCAACTCAGTGGTTAAGAAGGTTTGCTAAAACTGATGGACTTTAAACAGGGTTCGCTGGTAGTCGGGTAACAACCGCAGAGCTGCTTCGCCAACTCGTTTTTGGACATAAATGAGTTTAGAAAAACCTTATATT
>NZ_MCYD01000401.1:0-453 GCF_002876325.1 Vibrio sp. 10N.261.52.A1 | reverse complement strand
ATATTGAGCTCTGATGAATTAACAAAATTCTTGCCTAAAGGTCAGGCATATACTGATGCAGAGATTCAGCAGCATGTAGAAAACCGAATTGAACATTGGAATCACGGATTTGGGTCTTATGTGATAAGCCTTAAAAGTGAGCCCAAAACTAAAATAGGCTATGTTGGGGTGAGCACTGTGAAAATCCAGAGTTCAGCGATATCAGATACGCGTTGGTGTCAGGTTATCAAGGGCGAGGATATGTTTTTGAGGCTGCAAAAGCTGCCTTAGAGCAAACATTTCGTGCCAATAAGCACTCAAAAATTTATGGTGTAGCTTTCAAAGAAAATTTACCGTCATTAGCGATCATAAAAAACTAGGTATGATCCCTGAGCCAGAAGTTAAGCTTTATGGTGATGTTGATGGTCTTGAAATATATGCGATAGAAAAATTCATATAACAAGATGATTGGAC
>NZ_MCYD01000400.1:0-1074 GCF_002876325.1 Vibrio sp. 10N.261.52.A1 | reverse complement strand
CTATATTTGTGGGTGATTTGCTAAAATATAACGTTTTTTTACGGCTATTATATAACTAGTATAAGTTGTGATTTACTGCGTTGCATCACAGGCACTTGTGTTTCTTCTACGAACAAACAAAGCACCTAATTGTTGCGCGTTGCTTTTCATTCAATGAATTGAATTCAAAACAAGTACTCAAATCCCTTTACTAAATCGTTGTACTATAGCTATTCATTTCTCATTAGTAGTATTCGTTACTTCGTCACTCACGCTCAGCGCTACCCCGAAGGGGATTCATGATATGGAACACTAAGGGCTTTGCCCGTGTGTGACTGTGGATGAATTATTGTGTAATGAGCCAAGCTACAGCCGTGCCTAGCCCTCCACCCACAAACTCTAATCACCTCTTGCCAGATAAGCATCAATAACTGAATGCTCAAGCAATGGCAGCGTTTGGTATATCTCTTCCACTGTTTGTCCTTTTGAAAACATCGAGTTGACTAGTGTTGATATGTACGTTTCAAATTTGTATGCCATGTTTTTCTCTCCTTAAAGTTGACTATTTACAGATAGCCTTATCGGCACATCTATTTAACGAATAGATCCGAGGGGCTTTGGATACTGCCGACAGTATCTTTAATTCGCCAGTTTTAGGTTTATTGGTAAAAAGGCGTGATTTAACGTCAAAATAGCGCGAAATAAGCACTGTTTTGTTGATTTAAAGCACTTTTAGCAATGTTTTTAAGCTCTATGTTTTACGTGGAAGTACTGGCAGCATTTTCAACTCGTAAAACCTTATTGGCGTTCTGGGTGGATGAAAGTTCTAAAAAATTGAGTAATACAGATCAGAACTAACAGTAGTGGTTGGCGAATCCTAACAATAGGTATAACAGGTGGTTTTAAAAATAGCCTTCAGGTATAGAGCCGGATATAGCAATACGTATTACCTGATTTTTAAAGTGGGGGGTGGGGGGCTAATAGAGGAATATGGATAGTCCAGATCTTTATACGTTCCATCATTCATACCAGTAGTGACAATCAATTCCCCACCATTAGGTTAAACAACTAGTACATAATGAGTAAGCTTTATAT
>NZ_MCYD01000399.1:0-233 GCF_002876325.1 Vibrio sp. 10N.261.52.A1 | reverse complement strand
GCATGCGTTACAACTCAGTACACGGCAGCGACAGCCCAGAGTCTGCAGCTCGTGAAATCGAGTTCTTCTTCCCTGAATCTGAGATTTGCCCACGTCCAGCTCAATAAGCGACACAGCAAATGATTCTAAAGGCTTCACTTCGGTGAGGCCTTTTTTGTATGTGGATTTTACGTTAGAGATAGTTTACCGAGTCGTCATTCCCGATAGTGACGCAGGAGCATAGTCGGGAATCT
>NZ_MCYD01000398.1:0-220 GCF_002876325.1 Vibrio sp. 10N.261.52.A1 | reverse complement strand
CAGCAGCTCCCGAGAAGCCCCATCTCAACACTCCTACTCATCTGCAAACATCACAGACAAAGTTAACAAGACCACTCATTATTTACCAAGGTGATATATGGCGAAATATTTAGTCATTTATTAGCGTTAATTATATTTACAGGTTTATTAAAAGTAACAGCAAAAGATAAACAAACGACTAAACCTAATTAAAAACACCTTCATAAGTCCTATTTTAAAG
>NZ_MCYD01000397.1:0-289 GCF_002876325.1 Vibrio sp. 10N.261.52.A1 | reverse complement strand
CACTGCTGTCGTTACTAACACAGCCATTGCAACAGCAATCAGACCATACTCGATCGCAGTCACGCCGCGTTCATCGTTTTTGAATGAATGGAAAAAATTGCTAGCAGACACGTATGCTTTAGTTAACATGAGATCTTTACCTATACAGTTGAATATCAATAATTGACTCGCTTTGAGCATATTAATCTTCACACCAAAACTAAAAAATTAGCACATAGCTAAGTTAAGCAAGTTTAAGATCAGTGGGGCTAATGTATTTATGCCATATAAGAGCATCAAAATATTAAAT
>NZ_MCYD01000396.1:0-456 GCF_002876325.1 Vibrio sp. 10N.261.52.A1 | reverse complement strand
TTTCCAAGCTTATCTAATGCAGCAAAACCTTTAATTGTGACCAAAATGCCACACGTCACACACCATGCCAAGGCTTGTTAATCACTAAGCTACCAATAGAGTGAGTCCCATAACGAAAAATGCTGCACCCTAAGGCACAGCATTTTTCATGACAATGGTAGAACATTTAAAGTGGTAAGCACACTTTAAACGTTAGTCACGACGACCAGTAAGCTTGATCGCTTGGTTTTGATCTACATTCTTTTGGAATTGGATTCCGCCATTAGAAGCTTCATTTCTTCCTTCAAGAACAAAGTCAGACTCTACACGTTCAGCTTTCACTTGATTGCCTTCACTTCTTGTCATATCGATAGTGCCGGTATGTGTACCGTTAGCAGCAAAAGCAGTGTTCATTGAAAGCGCCATCAAGCCAAGTGCAAGTAACTTATTCATACATCACCTCGTTGAATTTCTAAT
>NZ_MCYD01000395.1:0-582 GCF_002876325.1 Vibrio sp. 10N.261.52.A1 | reverse complement strand
AGTAACAACACTACCGGTGGTGTTCACTACGACAGCGCGGCTTACGATCAAATCATCGACAAAGCACTTAACTCTACTTCGGAAGAAGAGCGTAAAGCTTTATACAACGAGGCCGAGGAACTCTTAGCAAAAGATATGCCAATTGCACCTATCTATCAGTACGTTAAATCTCGCCTAGTTAATCCGCATGTTGGTGGTTTCCCAGTAAACAATGCGGAAGACAAGATCTTCTCGAAAGACCTATACATCAAAGCTCAATAATCAGCTTCGATTCAAAAGTTAATATAAATATAACGACATAGACACTACATGCGCAGAGCGTGCATGTAGCGTCTTTCTAATTCTAATTGTCACAGACTGAAAGAGTGAGTTTATGCTTAAATTCATCGCTAAAAGGGTATTTGAAGCAATCCCAACTATGTTGGTTTTGATCACAGTATCTTTCTTTCTAATGCGCTTTGCGCCGGGTAACCCTTTTTCAACTGAGAAACCGTTACCGCCAGAAGTAATGGCTAACATCGAAGCTAAATATGGCCTAGATAAGCCTGTTTTCGAACAATACACCACTTACCTGTTCAATGT
>NZ_MCYD01000394.1:0-235 GCF_002876325.1 Vibrio sp. 10N.261.52.A1 | reverse complement strand
TTTTGCTTATCAACTTTGTCTTTACGAGATAAAAAACAACTAAAACCCCACCAGAAAAAGCCATCATAACGAGTGCCCAAACTAGATCATGAACAGGAATGGTAAGTGATAAAACAGATGCATATTTAATATCCCCAGCGCCAATCCAAATTAACTTATAAAGAATAAGCCCTATACTTAACACAAGTAGAAAGCTGATAGCTTGAATATCTAATGGAGATAAGAAACACTGCAA
>NZ_MCYD01000393.1:0-445 GCF_002876325.1 Vibrio sp. 10N.261.52.A1 | reverse complement strand
GGTGGTAAGTGCGATTCAAAGCCAGATGCAAGCATCGATGACTGAAATTGGCGAGTGTAACCAGCAAGGTCAGCTAACGCTTAAAGATTCAGAAGAACTGGATGCTAGCTTGCAGCTTATCTTAAGCGACATGCAGAGCATTCAAGGTAACTCTGAACGCATTGCGTCTGCAATAGAAGAGCAGGGTGCTGTGATGGCACAAGTGAGTGACTCCATCACGGAACTCAATGCCATCTCACACGATAACAATGCCTCAGCACAGCACTGTTTAGTTGAAGTAGACAAAGTGGCAGAGCAAGCCCATGAGATGGATAAAGCAGTCGCACAGTTCAAAACGTCCTAATCAAGCACCAAAATAACTAAAACCAAAGGCGCAGACTATCTGCGCCTTTTTTGTATTTGAGAGGTATGGACAAATACGAAGATAGAGGATTAAGAATAAGGC
>NZ_MCYD01000392.1:0-9797 GCF_002876325.1 Vibrio sp. 10N.261.52.A1 | reverse complement strand
GATTGCTTATGGGAGTCAATAAAGTTGTTAAGATTTATATATTCAAAGTGCTATTTACAGGCGTTTTTGTCAATTAATTGCTGTCTCAAATATTGGAAATGAAGAAACCTCGCATCACCTTATGTAAAGGTAATGCGAGGCTTTCGTTTTGTACTGAAGCTTGTATGAGTAGAAAGGTGAGTGTCTTTAAGGACGCTCACCAGCCAATAAGCGCTTTTCTATATCAGCAATGACTCCAGGTAAATCGGCGATGGTGTCAATTAGGTAGTGTGGTTTTGATTTATTAAGCTTAACGCTCGCTTTTTCTCGTGCTGCTGTAAGCGTTGCTTCATCTGCGCTCAAGTATTCTTGGTAGGTTAATCCTGCTTCGTTGCCTGATAACACAAGGCCTACCGTCCACATGCCTGCGTTGTGACCTTCATCAATACCTGGTCCGGCGTCATCCACTTTTACACAGGCCGCAACGTTTGTTACGCCTAGGTCAATCACGTTTTTAAGCGCCATGAATGGTGCAGGGCGACCACCTTGAGGTAAATCATCGGTTGCAACCACGTTGTCTGGACGATAGCCGTAATCTGCTGCTGCAGGAATTAGAACATCCATCACTTCACGTGGGTAACCGGAACAAGAACCGATTTTTACGTTTTTCTCTTTTAGGTTATTTACCACTTCAATCGCGTTTAAAATTGGCGCTGCGTGGTCGGCTACTTTCGCTTTTTGAAGAGGCATAAATGCCGCGTAAATCGCATCAACGTCTTCACTGGTCATTGAACGTCCGAACTGAGCATTCCAACGAGCATCAACAGCAGGGATTCGACCCACCGCTTGGATGTGATCCCATTTACCGATACCCATAGGTTCACGAGCTTCAGCTAAGTCGATGTCAAAGTCGAAACCTTGTTTGAATGCTTCAACAAAGATGCTAGTTGGCGCAAACGATCCAAAATCAACGATAGTGCCTGCCCAGTCAAAGATAACCGCTTGGATTGGTGATGTTGTGTTCATAGTGGTGTCCTTTCTTGCCACTCCCATTTAAGGGACGAATGTGTTTTAGGTTATTGGTTTAGTGTTGGTTTAAAGGTATTCAAAGTCTTTACAGACTTTTGCTATCGCGTTTTCAAATACAGACAGAGCGGCTTCTAGCTCGCTACGACTGATGAGCAATGGTGGGCTCAACTGAATCACATTACCTTGAGACACCTTAAAGCTCAGGCCATCGTTCAGACACTGATAAAGTACGGCTTCCGCTTCGTCGAACGCTCGGGTTTTGGTGATATGGTCGGTGACCAACTCAACGCCCCAAAGCAGGCCAATGCCGCGGACGTCGCCGATGACTGGGTACTTCTCTTTCATTTGAAGCAGTTGCTCACGCATGAATGCGCTGTCGGCTTGTACTTTTTCAAGTAAGTTTTCTTGCTCAATCACTTCCATGGTAGCCAGTGCAGCTGCGCAGCCAATTGGACTTTTCTCATGGGTGTAATGACCCAGTGAAACTTGCGCTGCCGTGTTGTATTTGTCTTTAGTGACCATGGCTGCAATTGGAATCAAGCCGCCGCCAAAGCCTTTACCGATACATAGGATGTCAGGTTCGATATCAAACGCTTGGTGAGTGAACCATTCTCCGCTACGACCCATGCCATTTGGGATGTCGTCGATGATCAACATGACGTTATGCTTATCGCAGATCTCACGGATGCGCTTCCAGTAAGCCTTACTTGGCACTTGAACGTCTGTGTTACGCACTGCTTCTGCAATGAAGGCACCAATGCCACCTTCTTTTTCAATGACGTACTCAAGGTAATCGGCATAGTGCACATCACATGCCGCCTCACTTTCACTGCCTGAGCTTTGCCCGCGAAGCGAAAAAGAGTCATTAAGCGGAAAAGCACCACGATAGGAAACCGCTGGTGGAATACGTTCTACGCCAGCCATTAACGGGCCCATGCCTTCGCGGAAACAAGCTTCGCCGCCGACAGAGATTGCATCCAGTGACGCGCCATGGAATGAGTCCCACAGTGAAACGACCTTGAAGTTGTTGGTGACATGTCGAGCTAGCTTGAGTGCCATACCAATAACTGACGTTCCACCCGGTGCAAACAACACGCGGTTCAACTCACCACCGCAGATCTGTGTCAGCTTTTCAGCGCATTGAACGGCTGTTTCATTGGTAAAGCGACGTGGTGAAAACGGCAATGACGCCATTTGTTGAGTCACTTTATTAATGATGTGAGGGTGACCATAACCTAGTTGATGGACATTATTGCCATGAAAGTCCATGTACTTTTTGCCCGTCGCATCTTGAATGTAAATGCCTTCAGCGGCTTCAAGTGTGTCTAGGCAAGGTGTTGACATCGCTTGATGGAGAAATACTTCTGAGTCGCGTTTTAACATAGCTTGAGTCGCCTCATCGTTTAGCGACTCATTCCACTTTTCACGTGCGGGTGTGGTGTTCACATCGCCTTCACTTCGAAAGTGCGTTGCCTTTAGTGCTGGCTCTTGGTTAATTATTGTCATTACTTAATGTCCCAGTACATCGCATTCTTAACAGCGCCAATGAGAGCTTCAATATCAGACGGGTAAACTTCACCTATGTTACCAATGCGGAAGCAGTCTGCGTTTGAGACCTTGCCCGGGTAAATCACAAAACCTTGTTCTTTCAAGCGCTCATAGAACTCTTTAAATTGGTAATCGCTGTGTGTTGGAGAATAGAAAGAGGTGATGATAGGAGAGTGAAGTTCATCAGTAAGTAGTGGTTTAAACCCTAGGGAGCGCATGCCAGCAACTAACGTGGTTTGGTTAGTGTGGTAACGATTATGTCGAGCTTCGATGCCACCTTCTTGCTCAAGCTCAAGCAGTGCTTGGTAGAAAGCACGCACCGTGTGAGTCGGGGAGGTGAAGCGCCATTTACCGTGATTGATTTCCATGCAGTGCCATTGATCAAACAGGTCAAGGCTTAACGAGCGAGCTTGGCCTTGACACTTTTCTAGTTCTGATTGCTTAGCAATGACAAAGCCGAAGCCTGGCACACCTTGGATGCACTTGTTAGCTGAGCTGATCATGTAATCGATACCTAAGTCAGCAATATCCATAGGGATGCCACCAAAGCTCGACATTGCATCAAGAATGACAGTCTTGTTGTGTAGTTTTGCCAATTTAGCAATGTCTTCAATTGGATTCAGCATGCCAGTAGTGGTCTCACAATGCACAATCGCAACATGAGTGATGTCTGAATCTATGGCCAATGCCGTTTCCATTTCGTTCAAGTCAGGCTGTGATGTTTCACCAGGAGAAACGACATGGCATGGAATGTTTAAATATTTTGCGATTTGAGCGATACGAGCGCCGTACGCACCGTTATCCACCACAAGAAGCTTGCCATTTTTAGAGATAACGCTACCAATTGTTGCTTCAACTGAAGCGGTGCCGCTACCTTGCATTAATACGCTCGTGTATCCCGCTTGTTTAGTCGCTAAATTCACAAGCTTGCTACGAATCACTTCAACGATGTCTTTGTTGTATTCATCATCCCAAGTACACCAATCTTTAAGCATCGCTTGGCGAACGGTTTCAGAAGTCGATAGTGGGCCCGGTGTCAATAATAAGTAATCGTTTCTCATGTTCAAGTTCTCGTGATTTAATTTGGACTATACCAATTTGTACAGTTACTTTAACAACCAATTTAAACCGTCGTAAATAGTCTAAATACCATTTTCACAAAAGCTTCATATAAAAATTAATCCCTTGCCCTGAGAAATTAATCGATCTTTAAACTGCCATTTTTTGTTCATTTAACCGTCATAAAAGCCAGTTAGCTTAATAATCAAAATCTGGTACATACCAACTTTGAGCGTGTACCAACAACATAAATGAATTTATGGATATAGCCGTCTCTTGATGGGACTTCTAATTTCTAACTTTGGCATCGGGCCTGACTGGAGAAAATGATGAAAAACCGTTTTATGAAAGGATCACTTGCAGCATTAGTCACTCTATTAGCTGGTAACGCTTATGCGGCACAGGAAGTGACGGTTTACACCGCTTTTGAAACCGACATCTTAGCGAAATACAAAAATGCTTTTGAAAGTGAAAACCCAGATATCAGCATTAAATGGGTTCGTGATTCAACCGGGATCATGACAGCAAAACTGTTGGCTGAGAAAAACAACCCTCGTGCAGAGGTGGTGTGGGGCCTTGCGGGTTCTTCAATGGCTTTACTTAAAGAAGAGGGCATTCTTAAGCCTTACACTCCACAAGGTGTGGAGGCGCTGCGTTCAAACCTCAACGACCCGCAATCGACACAAGCTTGGTATGGCAATGATGCATTTTTCAATGCGGTTTGTTTCAACGAAGCGGTAGCAAAACAACTTAACCTACCAGCACCTAAATCTTGGGAAGATCTCACTAAGCCGATTTACAAAGGCCACATTGCGATGCCAAACCCAGCGTCTTCTGGTACGGGTTACATGCAGGTTTCGGCTTGGCTACAAAACATGGGTGAAGACCAAGGTTGGAACTACATGCAGAAGCTAGACCAAAACATCGCTCACTACACGCACTCAGGTTCTAAGCCGTGTGTTCAAGCGGGCATGGGTGAAGTTGCTATCGGTATCTCGATGGCAAGCCGCGGCGCTAAGCTGAAAACTCAAGGTGCACCGCTATCTGTGATTACACCTGAGGGTATTGGCTGGGAATCTGAAGCGGTTGGTCTTGTTAAACCTTCGGATGCGGCGCAGCGCGTTGTTGACTGGTCTATCTCTAAAGCAGCAAACGAGCTTTACATCGAAATGTACCCAGTTGTTGGCCACCAAGACGTGACGGCAACAATTGATAACTTCCCTAATGTTGAAAAGAACATGGCAAAAATGGACTTTGCACGCATGGGCAGTGAGCGTGCAGACGTATTGAAAACATGGTCTGAGAAGTTCGACGCTAAATCAGAGCCAAAATCTTAATCTGTCGAACTACTCATTCAATTAACTATTTAGTTCGTTAGAAGTTAGTAATCAGTAAAGGAAGGCTTCGGTCTTCCTTTTTTAGTTTTACGCCTTTAGGTTTTATGTAAGGTACGACAAATGACAAAACACTATTCATATTGGTTCAAACAAGCACTAGAAAAGGAATTTGGCGGCATCGATGCGGGGCTAGAATCTGCGAAGCCACTGCAAAAAGACATTAACTGCGACATCGCTATTGTTGGCGGCGGTTACACAGGGCTGTGGACGGCAATTTTAATTAAACAACAGCAACCTCAAAAACATGTTGTGGTGATTGAAAAAGACTTGTGTGGCAGTGGTGCTTCTGGTGCGAACGGCGGTTGTATGCTGACGTGGTCGACTAAGTATCCAACGTTGAAAAAGCTCTATGGAAAAGAGCAAGCAAAATGGCTAGTTAAAGAATCGGAAAAGGTCATTTACGAGATCGAAGCTTTCTGTAACGAGCACAACATAGACGCACATTTGTACCGCAGCGGGACTTATTACACGGCAACCAACGAAGCACAAAAAGGTGGAATGCAGCCGGTTGTGAATGAGTTGGTTAAGCAAGGCATCAATAGTTGGAAGAAGTGTGACGAGTCTTTGTCTGATAAAGCGGGATCAGAGCGTCATATTGAGGGTTATTACTCAGAAGCTGCAGGCAGCGTGCAGCCTGCATTATTGGCGAGAGGTTTACGTCGAGTTGCTATTGAATTAGGCGTTGAGATTCACGAGAACACTGAGATGACTTCGCTAGACTATGGCTCTCCGGCTCGAATTCAAACCAAAGGCGGGACGATCTATGCCGATAAAGTGATTTTGGCGCTCAACGCATGGATGCTCGATCACTTTAAAGAGTTTAAACGCAGTATTGTGGTTGTTTCATCAGACATGGTCGTCACTAAGCCCATCCCTGAAAAGCTCCAGCAATTTGGCCCAGAGAAAGGAGCGGCAGTGGTGGATTCACGTATCTTTGTCCACTATTACCGAGATACTCAGGATGGACGTCTGATGTTGGGTAAAGGTGGCAATAAGTTCTCGTTTGCCAATCAAGTTGAAAGCATGTTTAACCAAAAGACAAACTACCTGTCGATTCTAAATCAATCGTTCGAAAAATTGTTCCCTAAATTGGAACAAAGTGAGTTCGATTACAACTGGTCGGGTGGATCAGATCGCTCAGTAACAGGATTGCCATTTTTCGGTAATCTAAAAGGCCAAAACAACATCTATTATGGGCTCGGTTACTCAGGTAATGGTGTTGCGCAAACTCGTATGGGCGGAAAGATTCTGTCATCTATGGTACTCGGCACTGACAACGCTTGGACCTGCTGCGGATTAACCAAAGGACCGCTTGGGCATTTCCCACCAGAGCCATTCCGTTGGGTAGGGGCCATGACGGTGCGCAATGCAGTACGCAGAAAAGAGAACGCAGAAGACTCAGGAAAAGCGCCATGGTGGCTAGATAAGCAATTAGCAAAGCTGGCTGGTGCGGCAGGTAAAGCCGACAAGGTTGAGTGAATCTTTGTTGTAGATTGTGCTTTGCAGGTTAAGCGAGAACCGATCTTCAAGTGGCAACTGAATTGGAAGTTAAATTTGATTTGAAGTGAGAATTTATATGACGACCCCGCTGTATGTATTTGATTTAGATGAAGCACTCATGGATGGAAACAGCGCCATGATTTGGAATGAGTTTTTGGTTGAGAAAGGCTTGGCAAATGAACCTAGCTTTTTGAACGAAGAACGCCGGCTTATGGCGCTGTATGTTCAAGGTATTCTCAATGAAGATATTTACCTTGAATTTGCAACCCGCTCACTAGCCAATAAAACTTATCAAGAGGTGTGTGCATTATTAGAAGAGTGCATTAATCGTAAAGTTCTCAGCAAGATCTTTCCTCATATTGCAAAGAGGAGCTGGTCGTCAACAACACAAGGGCAGCCGATGGTGATCATCTCTGCCATTGTGTCATTCATTCCTGCATGTGTGGCAAAAAGGCTCAATATTCCCAATGTTGTCGGTATTGAACTCATGGAATCGTCGAGTCAATACTCTGCCAAGATTTTGGGGCTTCCGAGTCATCCGCATGGCAAGGTGGTTAGTTTGAATGAGTGGTTAGAGCAACACGGCCCTTCGCACAACCATAGTCAAAATGGTGCTGACTCGATTAATGATTTACCTCAATATGAAGTGGCGGATCGCCCTCACTTGGTTAATCCACACGAACGTTTAAGCGCTCGCTTGGAATCTGCTCCATGGCGTGCGGTCTACTGATTTCAGTATTGGAAGAAACGATAGATATAACCATAAACAAGCATTGATATTTGGCGGTGAAAAGCACATTGGCTTTCATCGCCAAATACCTATCTGAGGGTTATTGGGTTTCTGTAAGATATTGAATATTATTACTTGTTTTGTTCTCGTCACCCTCAGTTAGAATGAATTTTATTTCTGCAATATAACTGTCATTTAGCTTCTATAAATTTGTCACTCAACTGAAATATTCAAAGTTTAAATTTGGTATATACCATTTAAAGAGTGCTGTAGTATGAGCAACCAAACTTATTTGAATATTGAAAACGTTGTAAAGCAATTCGGTCAATTTACAGCGCTTAAAGACATCTCCTTATCTATTGAAAAAGGCGAGTTCGTCTGTTTCCTTGGCCCATCTGGCTGTGGAAAAACTACCTTATTACGTGCTATTGCGGGTCTAGATTTACCAACTTCAGGCTCAATTGAGCAAAATGGTCGCGACACGACCTTTTTACCACCAGAAAAGCGTGACTTTGGCATCGTGTTCCAATCTTACGCTCTTTTCCCTAACCTGACGGTGGAAGAAAACATTGCGATCGGCTTGAAAAACCAAGGCATGTCGACCAAAGAAGCACTAGAAACGGTGGAATCTTGGCTAGAAACCATCGGCTTGCCAACGTCTGGTCAAAAGTATCCGAATCAATTATCTGGCGGTCAGCAGCAGCGTGTGGCGCTGGCTCGCGCGTTGGCACTGTCTCCTGGGTTACTTCTGCTTGATGAGCCGCTGTCTGCACTCGATGCGAAAGTAAGAACACACCTGCGTGACGAAATTTGCCAATTACAGCGCAAATTGGGCATCACCACGATCATGGTGACACACGATCAAGACGAAGCTTTGACTATGGCAGATCGCATCGTAGTAATGAACCATGGGGTTATTGAGCAGGTGGGTGCGCCGCAAGAGATCTACCAAAAACCAGCGAGTCGTTTTGTTGCGGAGTTTGTCGGTAGCATGAACTTCATTCAAGCCTCGGTGGCTGTGCAGGGCAAGATGCGTATTGCTGAGTCTATGTTACCACTTCCTGGATTAGACAATTTGACTCCAAAGCAGGGGGATGTATTCGATATTGCAGTGCGTCCTGAGCAAATCCAGTTCGTTGATCGCTTTAATGAGTCACTGCCGGTAAGAATCCTTTCGAGCGAATTTCTGGGCGCGTTTTATCGCGTCGAATGTCAATTGCAGCATGACTCTACGGCAAAAGAGATCATCGTTGATGTGCCAGTCAAAGAGTTCAATCGATTGAAACTGCGTCGCAGTGATATTCGTTACGTAGCGTTTGATCAAGAAGGCTTGCGAGCTTATCCATCGAAAAGTGTTCAAGTGATGAAAGACGAGGCGGCGTAAAGAATCATGGAATCGACTCAAATGATGCAACCTAAGCGGCTAATTCAACGACGAGTACAGCCTTTACTGGCTCGGTTAAGCAAGGACAATGTGATTCTATTTGGACTGTTGGCATTTTTGTCTGTAGTCATGACACTGTTTATCTTGATGCCATTGTGGGCGATGCTGAAAAAAAGTGTTCAGAATGCTGATGGTGAATTTGTAGGTTTACAGAATTTCGCGACCTATTTCGCTTCTCAAAGCCTTTGGCAATCTGTGGGTAACACTTTTACGTTGGGCTTGTTGGTAACGACAGTGGTTGGTGTTTTAGCGTTTGGTTACGCTTATGCGTTGACTCGGTCATGTATGCCTTTTAAGGGGCTATTTCAGGTATTAGGCTCTGCGCCGATCCTTGCGCCTTCATTACTTCCTGCAATCAGTCTGATCTTCCTATTTGGTAACCAAGGCATTGCCAAAGAACTCCTCGGTGGCAACTCGGTATATGGCTTAATTGGCATCACATTAGGCCTGATATTCTGGACGTTTCCACATGCCTTGATGATTCTAACCACTTCACTCAGAACGTCCGATGCCCGTCTTTATGAGGCAGCACGTGCACTGAATACGTCGTCGCTCAAAACCTTCTTCATGGTTACCTTACCTGCAGCCAAATATGGCTTGATCAGTACGCTTATCGTGGTGTTTACGCTGGTGGTGTGTGACTTTGGTGTACCCAAGGTGATTGGTGGTAGCTACAATGTTTTGTCGACGGATATCTTTAAACAGGTAGTAGGGCAGCAGAACTTCTCAATGGGTGCAGTAACCAGTATCTTGTTGTTATTGCCTGCATTGCTTGCGTTTACAGTGGACCGCTGGGTACAAAAAAAGCAAAAGAGCTTATTTGATACTCGTTCTGTCGCGTACCAACCAGAACCAAATACCGTGCGTGATGGATTGTGTTTCCTTTATTGCACGATCATCTCAGCTGCTGTCGTTATCGTGTTGGGGATGGCGGTATACGGTTCCATGGTCACTTTTTGGCCTTGGAACAAAGCCCTTACACTGAATAACTATAACTTTGCAGAAATGAGCACCTATGGTTGGACTCCATTCTTCAACTCATTAACGTTAGGTGCATGGACAGCGATAATCGGTACCATACTGATTTTCTTAGGCGCGTACTGTATTGAGA
>NZ_MCYD01000391.1:0-414 GCF_002876325.1 Vibrio sp. 10N.261.52.A1 | reverse complement strand
AGCAGCGAAACTGGATGGTGCGGGCTTCTTTACCATCTTCTTTAAGATCTTATTACCGATCTCAACACCGATCATCATGGTGACGGTGATCTGGCAGTTTACCGCTATCTGGAACGATTTCTTGTTCGGGGTGGTGTATTCAGGCTCAGAGACTCAACCAATCACCGTAGCATTAAATAACTTAGTCAACACCAGCACGGGCGTTAAAGAATACAACGTCGATATGGCCGCTGCGATCATCGCTGCACTGCCAACGCTGTTGGTGTATGTCTTCGCAGGAAAATATTTTGTTCGTGGCCTAACGGCAGGATCAGTAAAAGGATAATTACCCATGGCAACATTAGATTTAAAACAGATCCGTAAAACCTATCGCAACGCGGACAACGAAACGTTAAAGGGCATCGACATTAGTAT
>NZ_MCYD01000390.1:0-317 GCF_002876325.1 Vibrio sp. 10N.261.52.A1 | reverse complement strand
ATTCTTATCATTTACATTCTTTACTTACGTTCACTTACTTTTCATAAAATAAATTTTGCTAAGATGCCCTCGCTGTAAAACTTACTTCGTTTTGCTGCTGAATCTTTGAATAAATCCTGCTTCGTATCACCCCTGAAGATAGGTAGCCGTAAGTCTCGATCACTTACGGCTTTTTTAACATCTGAATACTGAAATAGCCGATATTTCGACGATGTTGAATTCATTAACGCACCTAAATCCGAACATTTAACGAATTTCAGATACAAAAAATGCCCCTTAAAGGGGCATTTTTGTCACTGATATATCAACGCTAATAT
>NZ_MCYD01000389.1:0-287 GCF_002876325.1 Vibrio sp. 10N.261.52.A1 | reverse complement strand
TCATCATTGACTTCTTGAAGCCCAAAATTAAACAAGCTCGATATAGTATTATTAAAAAAAAGCTTAAAACTGTTTGTTTAATGAAGAATAAATTTGGCTCAGTTGAAAAGCATTTGGAAAGTATTCTGACTCAATATTCAGCGATAGAGAGCAAGAACGAAGTTGATAAGCTTTATTCCCTGTTAGAGCGCTTTGAGAAGATTGGGCTAGAAACAAAACTTATCGAAGAGACCCCTACACGAGAAATGGACGTTGTTTATCTAGACAGAGCACATATTGATAATTGC
>NZ_MCYD01000388.1:0-295 GCF_002876325.1 Vibrio sp. 10N.261.52.A1 | reverse complement strand
ATTTATATCTATCTACATAAACAAATACATTTCCCGAACCAACAACTGATTCACAATCCTTATGTGCTTTTACAAACAACATATTTAACTTGTCATTCGTTTTCCTGAGCCCTTAAACAACACATGCTCAATACTAATGACAACAAACACAATTATAAACAAAAGCTATACATCGACCACCTTTAAGGTGCAATAAAAGCTCTGAAATTTATGTAAAAATTCGTCATTTATAAGACTTCAGATGAAAAGTCACTCAAAAACATGATTGTTCAAATTTGTGATCTAGATAGCCATC
>NZ_MCYD01000387.1:0-382 GCF_002876325.1 Vibrio sp. 10N.261.52.A1 | reverse complement strand
GTTCACCACCGTTACGTTTACCCAGCTTGTAGAACAAGACAGGCCAAATCAACAGCATGATAAGCAGGATAGAACCTAAGATCAGACCTAGTGAAGTATCAAACCACATCAAGAACAGAGTCAGGAAGAAGATACCAAACACACCAACCGTCACAGGGCTTACTAAGCGCAAGTAAACGTGGTCCATGGCATCGACATCAGCAACCAAGCGGTTCAGTAGATCAGCGTCACGTAAGTTTGAGATACGACCTGGGATCAGCGGAGCCAGCTTCTTGAAGAAGAAGATACGTAGATCAGTCAGTAGTTTGAATGTCGCATTGTGGCTTACAACACGTTCACCCCAACGACCCGCAGTACGACTCATGGCCAAACCACGTACACC
>NZ_MCYD01000386.1:0-526 GCF_002876325.1 Vibrio sp. 10N.261.52.A1 | reverse complement strand
AAAGTTAACTGTTCACGAAGAAATGAAATATGAAAATCAAAATATTCCTTTTCTCCATATTTCAGGAAGATATCAGGTCGTTTTAAATCATGAATATTTTCCATTAGGCTTAATTCATGATGGTACATGTTTTCCCCGAAAATCACAGCGTCTGTAGATCCAATAACTTGGACTCCACTTAAACGCACAACTTTAGTGTCAGGTAATCTTCCTTCAAGAGGTGACCGCTTGCACTCCTGATTATCTACATACAAGAGTGGTCCTTGTACACTTGCATAACGTTCCGACACATGCCTGATGATTTCACAATCCCCCCCCAATAACTCTAAATCCTCAACAAGCCGTACATCCAGGCAATTATCTTCAGGCTTGTTATCTTTAGGTTCAGCTTCTTTAGATTTAAAGAAACTTATTACTTTAAAAAAAACATGGCGGTAGAATATTATGCTGTCAACATATTGATGTCGAATAAATCTAGGAAACAAATAATATATACTTCTTAATATAAAAATGAACATTTCTGCAC
>NZ_MCYD01000385.1:0-866 GCF_002876325.1 Vibrio sp. 10N.261.52.A1 | reverse complement strand
GTGATATAGGATAATTAAATCCTTTCTAGGATTCATTTCAATTCTGATTGGGCGACTGTGTTTATCAAGTTGCTTACTAGGTATAATTGATCTGTGATTACAATCGATGTGATTTTATGAATCTAAATGCTTTAATGAGGTTTTTCTATCAATGAATGTAGAATTTGATAGTGGGAAAAATAAAATAACTTATCGAGAAAAGGAATTACTGCTCAATAATAACGAGTTTAAATTAGCGATTCTTTTATTGGAAAAGCAAGGAGAAATGGTCGAAAAGTCGACCATATTAGATACAGTTTGGAAGAACAAGGTGGTGACTGAGGGGTCGATAAAACGAAGTATTTCGCTTTTGAGAAAGGCCTTTTATGATCTAGAGGCGAACGTTGAAATTACGGCATTCCGTGGTGTTGGTTACAGCATAAGCACTAAACTGAATGTGTTTATCGATAACGCACTGATAAGCCTGGACTCAGAAGAGCCAGAAATTGAAAAGAGCGAGCCCTTATATCAGGAGATTACAAGCAAGATATCAACCAAGGCAAAACCTATTTTAACGCTCTTTATTAGCTTAAATCTTGCTGTTGGTGGTTATTTTTTGTACCAGGATTATGCTTACTCAGGTTTATCCCAGATCTCACCATATATGAAAGATTCGTTTATATCATCAGATTACCATTTAAAGGTCTTGGAGAGTCAGGCTGGTAATAATATCAACCTGATCACTTTAAGGGATCATACTGCGCCTAAGCTATTATTGAACCTTATTAGTCAACTGAATACCGATATGACGCTATTTTATCAAGTTGAAGGTAAGAAGGTTTACTTCGCCTATGCGTTAGAAGATATATCGCAAAACTCTTATGCTA
>NZ_MCYD01000384.1:0-942 GCF_002876325.1 Vibrio sp. 10N.261.52.A1 | reverse complement strand
ATATTAACAATTGATAAAATAGACTATCTGACGAATCGGAACGTAATGTCACTAATCAAAGATGAATACTCTACCATGATGAAGTTTCCGAAATTACTTCGCGAAGCGCGTAAGAAATTGAAGTTAACGCAAAAGGATTTTGCAGCATACATCAATCACTTAGATGATGAATTCAGCTCTGTAGATGTCGTAACGATAAATCGATGGGAAAATAGCAAAGTAAAGCCAAGTAACTACAAAGCCCTAAAGCTATTGGACTGCCTTGGTCTAGACTTGTATACAACGTTGAAGTCCTTTGATTCCGAAGATAACGAAGACACTGCACTACTTGAAGGTTTCCTGAGTGAACGGTTTTTTTCATTTCAAAGCCGAATATCATCTATCACTAAAGGGGATATTGAAGAAGGCTGCAACTGTAAGATCATGCCATTGATGACAGATCAGAATGACAAAACAGTAATAGATAGAATAAAGCTGATTTCGCAATATACAAAGGTGGACTCTTCACCTCTTGAGACTATCGATCTGTTTCTCTATTACAGTGAAAAAAAGGCCCATGGAAGAAAATTGGTCGACGTTAATGGCGATATTGTTAGTCATAGCTTAGGCTTTTTCTTCAACGAAGAGGTATTCGAGCAATATAAAAATAAGCGTCTACATCTTAAGCAAGCCTGCTCTTTGGATTCTAATCATAACTTAAATTACATTGTGGTTAGCGGTCACTCTGAGAAGCGCGAACAGTCTATTGCGAACCTGATTTCCGATATGAAGCTTCTTGCAAGAAATACGAAGATCAAGAAATTCTCTATGATGGTCAAAAACCCAAATGCATTGGATCTAATGAAAACACTCGGATTTGAAATCTATAAATTCTCAGAGCCAACAGAAGAAGCCTCTAACATTAGGTTTAAAAATAAATCATACGCATACTGTATTCTAACG
>NZ_MCYD01000383.1:0-278 GCF_002876325.1 Vibrio sp. 10N.261.52.A1 | reverse complement strand
GCATTAGATAACGTAAAAAAACGTATTTCTCTAACTGTTAAGATAGTTAATGATGGTTCTTCAGAACATGAACTTTTAGAATTAAAGAAAATAATTACCAATTTTAATACATTGAGTATCGAATTGTTAACAAAGCCTAATGGTGGTGTGTCAAGTGCAAGAAATTTGGGCCTTAAAGGTGTAGTTAGTGATTATATTTACTTCTTAGATGCTGATGATACTTTGTTACCTAACTTCTTTTCTTACGTAGCAGAGCCGCCCACATCGGTAAATATGTA
>NZ_MCYD01000382.1:0-473 GCF_002876325.1 Vibrio sp. 10N.261.52.A1 | reverse complement strand
GATAATAAGAAAGAAAAGAATAATAACGATAAAAGTAACCCCCCTTAACCGAGCCCAAGGTGCCGCGCAGTATAGCGCGGCTTTTTTTTGCTTTCGTTTTCAGAGGGGTTGAGGTGAAAAGCTTAGTTACCGCTAAAGCCTATTTTTTGCCGAGACGTTAGTTTCCACCGAAGCCTTAATTTCCACCAAAACATAGATACTTAATATCCATGTACTCATCGATGCCTTCTTTTGCCCCTTCACGACCAATGCCCGACTGTTTCACCCCACCAAACGGTGCTACTTCAGTAGAGATCAAGCCGTCATTGATGCCAACCATACCGTATTCAAGCGCTTCTGCTACCTTCCACACCCGGTGAATATTCTGGCTGTAGAAGTAAGACGCTAAACCATAAATCGTATCGTTCGCCATCTCGATGAGTTCTTCATCACTGTCGAACTTCATAACTGGAGCGACAGGGCCAAAGATCTCT
>NZ_MCYD01000381.1:0-41724 GCF_002876325.1 Vibrio sp. 10N.261.52.A1 | reverse complement strand
ACTATTTATAAAATACCTCACATTAACCATGGTTATGCACATAATTCGGTAAACAGCAATATCTTATTTGGTGATTTGCCAATACGAAAACCCTTAATTACTATGTTGAAAACTATCAAAATTTTATCATGTAATTCTTAATGCAGTTGGGCGTCATTATGAGTAATAAGAAAACAGGAAATGAACGTGATAGACACGCCGAGGAGCTTAGTTTGAAGCATCTTCGTCCTGTATCTTTCGACAGCGACACAATATCTGACACACATACCATTTTGCACAAAGTGTCTCTAACAGACCATGAGACGAACAAGTTCGACGCGGAATGTTGCAAGAAAGTAGCCGATAAGCTGAAGCGCCTATACGAATCAAGGGGATTGATTGATGGGGATCTTACTGAGCACCACAAAGAAATGGTAAACTTTTCACCTGAAGTTGAGTTACAACGATACTTATCAAGCCAGCCCAACCAAAACCAACTGCCCAGAGAAAATGGTCATTCAGACTACCAGCATTTAGTTCAAATCCCACATTACTCACTTGAAACACCGGATGAACGCATTCTCGCGATAGTGGCCGAAGGAAAATATTTAGAAAACAAAATGAAAGAGCTTGGCGCTAAAGGTGGGGGTATCAATACCATGAAACGCTCAATCAAGTGTTTGATGCCCGACTGGGTACTGAAGCATTTTGACGTGATCACTCCTACTCATTACAAAGCGCTCCATGTCCATAATTACACGGTCAGTCGAGAGGAAGCAGAAGCTTTTTTGGAAGCCTGCTCTAAGGTGAGAATGGGGTTCTTTTGTATAGTGGAGAAACCGAGCTTTAAATAGGCAAAGGTACGAACTGCTATTTTCTATTTCTGTCACTCCGCTTTCACTGGAATGACTTCCCACCCTCTCGATTCTTAACTCTCGGGGTGGGCAGACTCACTCAGGTCATACTCAAAATTTAATGCCGATTCATGAAGGATACTGGCCGTTGTCTCTGCACGAATTTCGGCCATAAATAAAGATACTTTGTGGGCGATTTCTACTTTATTCACTGCATTAAACATCCTCGACGTTCTCTTTCGTTTGGACGACCACTTCCCATGTTCATTACATGAAAATTCGGTCCAAGATAAGTTAAAGGCATCGTAGGCTTTTCCTCTAGAATGGAGCCTAGATTCTCTTACCGACACTTGGCACCCATATTTAAGTTTCTGTACCCATTGAGGGTTCGAACGTATCAATAAAGCGCGTCTTGTACGAGAGTAATAAAGTTTCATACCTAGTATTAAAGTGTCATACTAAGGAATAAAGTATCATACTCAAGGGCAGCAAAGATCCGATCTCGCTGCCTTTAGTTTTTGGGTTATGACCTCTACAACTAGCTCATTTTTGGACAAAAACAGTTTAGAACAATCACTCCAATATTGAAGAGGGTGAATGATAAATTTGAATAGAAATTTAACCATTATGAATAGGGAGGCTTCACCTCCCCTTTAAACAGCAAACTCTAAGCACTAACAGATTGCTTGATTAGATCGTAAATCACATCATCAGCAAACTGAGTTTTAAACTCAACCTTCACTTCTTTACTGATCTGATTGAACAGTTCTTTAGCGTGCTTGATTTTACGCTCTTCCTCTTTTCTAAGCGTATCTTTTCCTTCGACATTTTTAGTTTCAATGATGAAGTTTAGGTAATCCCCTTCACTGGTCTTAACTACATAAGCAAAGTCAGGAGAGTAGCTATAGCCACCTGCTACAGGGATTTTTATTGAGTTTTTTGGGATCTTGGTAAAAACTGATACAGACTCAATTTCACCATCGGTAATGTTGAGCTTTTCCAGCTCAGAATCATAAAACACATCTTCAAAGAGGTAGCTGTCCAGTGGTGGTAAAGAATGATCCGAATGTACACCGAGATCACTTGCTGTAACATCCTTCAGAGCTTGACCTGCTTCATCAGTAAATTTAGTTGGATGTAGGCTGTTGGAAATGATGTTATACCCTAGCCCAAACTTGTTAAATGAGTTATGTAACAAGAACTTACTAAAGCCTGATTTCATCTTTCTGATGGTTTGAATGTTCAAATAATCAGTAATATCAATCGTGCCTTGCACGGCTACAAATGCTTTGTGCAGCGTTGATGGTTTGATAAATGCCGTTTGCGATAGGCGATTAACAAACTCTTTGTATGTCATAGTACAGAACTTAGTGAAGTCATCATCATCACCAAATACTGTTTTTGACATTGCCGTATCATTGCTCACATACACTTTTTCAATACGTGTTTGAACGCCAGTCTTTTTGAACTTCTCAGACTCTTCAAGCAAATAGGTAGTGAAGAGCTTTAGAAAATCATTCTCGCTGGCGATTTTATACTCTAATACTGCCTTTTGATTGATCATTTCCCAAAGTTGTTTTAGCTCATCAAACTTGCCAACTCGCATTTTGGAACGAGTTTTTCCCTCTGTGGCAACTTTGATTTTTCCGCTCTTAACACCGCTAGGAAAGGCGTTAGGATACGTCTCTTTTAACTGCGTATAAGCCGTTGCGCCGAGTAAGTTTTTACTTTTGTCGATGATCCCTTTTCCAAGTAGGTCCATCATCAAATCCAAAGCCTCAAGATCAGGGTATTTAGATAAGATTTTATCCTCAAGCTCTTGAGTCAACTTAGATGGGACAGTCTCTTTGAATGATGTCTCATTCACTTCTTGAACTAGAGATGCAACAAAATCTTTCTCAGTAAAATCTACGAAGTAGTTCAGCCTAAACTCACCGTTCACACGAGCCATATATTCATTAACTGGCAAACGTAAGCCTCGACCCACTTCTTGTAGCTTTGATGTTGTACTACCACTTGAACGTAACTTACAAAGGGTAAAGATATTTGGGTTGTCCCAGCCCTCTCTAAGCGTCCACTTCGAGAAAATGAATCGTCTAGGGTTATCTAAAGACAAAAGCAGCTCTTTATCGTGCAAAATTTCATTAATCTCTTGCTCAATTTTTTCGTCTTTATCACTGTTATCCTTCGAGAAATAACCACCGTGAACACTACTTACATCAGCAATAGTTCTTTCCAAATACCGCTTGTAGAACTCATCTGTTTCGATTTTTAGTAGTGCCTTAGCTTCAGCCAAAGCCCACTCTTCAAACTTGGTTTTCAAGCTTCCAGAGATGTTATTCCCGTCACGATAGCCCTCGATGTCATCTATGAAAAACAGAGTCAGAGGTTTGATTCGTGGGCGTTGTGTCAGCATTTCTCTCTCAACTTTGAAATGCTCTTTAATCGCCCTACGCATCATATTATCTTCTAGCGTATCTGAGTATGAGTATGGGTTGATTGATTCATTGACTTTTAGCTCAACACCATTACTCAGAACGATCATTTTTGTGTTCATAGTCTCAATGTATAGGTCGTGAATTTCAGTGTGAGCCTTGGCTAATGATTCACCTTTACCAACTTTGATAGTGCTCTTTGTACCGTTTTCATTTAACTCAAAGCTTGCCTCTTTTGTAGTCGATTTTTTGAGCGTCAAACTAGCAACATCATCACCGACCATCTCCTCAATAAAAGTATTAATGCCTTTAACGAGATCATCATTAAATGCGTCAACGGCCGTCAAACGATAAACAAGGTTTTCGTAATCCTCATTAAACGTTGCACCATAGCGAATGATGCTTTGAGCATTGAATTTTTCAATGTTATTCCACGTAGTCTTTGCTTTAGGAAACTTATGCGGTTCATCAATTATAACGAACGGCTTTACGGCACTAATTGCTTCAATCGGTGTGTTGTACCTGTTATCCAATAAACCACGGTCATATACTTCCGTCAAAGATGGAGAGTTAACCATTCCTGAGTTTATCACCATTACGTGAATGTATTTTTTGTTGTAATTATTTGCTTCTACAAAATCGTGAATCGCTTGTGGCATAAACGATTTGGTGTTTTTCTTAGACGATTTTTTACTTTCAACAACATACGTTTTAAGTTCACGCTCTGTCTCTCTAAAGTGTTCTTTAAGCGCATCACTTTTAAGAAAGTTCACCGTACCAGCTTTGATCGAAAGCGTTGGTACAATGATGATAAACTTATTGATACCAAAAGCTTTGTTCAGCTCGAACATCGTTTTGGTATAGGTGTAGGTCTTACCTGTACCCGTTTCCATCGAGACATCAATCACATTACTATTTTCGTTGTAATGCTCTTTGCTGTGCTCGATACCATTAAATTCGTGAATAGCCTTTATGTTTGAACGTTGCTGCGGCTTGGTAATAACGAGTTCTGGGTTCGCTAAGAGCCGAACACTTTGATCGTCATCGATTTGTGGCTCTGCACCGATAAACATATTAAGAACTGCGTCAACACCTGCTTTTTGGTGTGGCAGATTCTTTTCAAAAGTAAAACCTTTGCTCATTAGTTACGTACCACCACATCAATCTCGATAGATTTCTTATTTGCATAGCTCTTCAGTGCTTCGTTCAACTCCATCTGCTTAACACTGTCAAAGTTGTTTGCATAATAAACGATCTTGTTTGGATCAAAATCTTTGTCATCCGTATCATCAAGCTTGTGAAGTAAAGCTTTGAGCGCATTGCTACTAAAGTTTGGAGCAATCATATACAAACGTCTATCACACAGATGTGCTGTGTAGCCATCGAGATCAATATCGTAAATCGGAGTCGTTAACTCACTACCATCGTACAAAGCCCAAGTAGTCAGCAAGGTTTGATACTGCTCATCAGTCAAAAGAACATCATCAAACATAGTAAGGTTAGATAAGGTTAGTTCCTTGTCATCTTCTTCAATACGGAAATCTTCGACTGTTTCAAAAATTTGAAAGCCTAAGTCCATAGCATCATTAGACACTTCTTCTTTAAACATCTTAGCTGTTCTATTTAATCTCTCTTTGGTCACATCGAAAATACTCAAATACCCTGCTTTATAAGCTTCTGATTTTACTTTTGACTTTTCATCTAATTGAACAAGAACAAATTTTAAGTTCGCTGCTTCTTTTTCATTCAAATACCAAATTGAGTGAGCCGTTGTTCCTGAACCAGCAAAAAAGTCTAAAACTATATCTTCATTTGCTACCCCAAGAGCTTTCATTAATTCAGCTAAAAGCAACTCATCTTTAGGGTTTGTAAACACTTTTCCACCCATCAATTTACTCAGTCTCTTAGAAGAGGCACGGCTGTCTGTAAATCTCAAGCTAGTTAAGCTTTGGTTCTCAGTTTCTTTTAGATAAGTCTTGTTATTAGGTACTTTCGTATGATCTTCACCAAAATGGATTCTCTCTTGCTTTATGAGTTCAAGCATTTTTGATTCAGGACAGAACCAACCTCTTGATGGTTGCTTGCAAGGCTGTTGAGTAACAGGGTGGAGTACATCATATACATATTGACCATCATTGGGACCTGATATATCAGAAGCAAAATAAACTCCCCTTTTATCCATCCAATTATAATGTTTACTCGAAAATACTGGACTAGACTGTGGAAATCCTTTATACCAAGCTAACGCTTCTTTATGAATCTGACTCCAATCATCTCCATATTGTTTATAGAACTTATCAAAAGCTTTATAGATTTCATCTAAGCCACCTTTTTTCTCAGTCCAATTCCCTTCATTTCCATTTTTACTTTTTGTATATACAAGAATGTACTCGTGTTGAAATGATATATATTTTTGATCATTTTTTGATGTATTTTTCCAGACAATTTCCCCACAATAATTACTCTCGCCAAAAATTTCATTCATCACTGTTCTAAGAGTAAAAAACTCATTTTCATCTATTGATATGGCAATTACACCGTCTTCCTGAAGAAGTTCTCTAGCCACATACAGTCGAGGGTAAATAAACGTGAGCCAAGCACTATGGCTGCTAGAGCCTTGATCTGAAAAACTTAAAATACGTTCAGCTTCATCGATATCAAGACTAGCAAGATCTGCAAGCTGTTCTTTAGTAAATTTACGGTCATCATTGTAAACGAAACCATCTGATCCAGTATTGTATGGTGGGTCAATGTAGATCATCTTAACCTTCTCACTATAGGCATTAACTAAATGCTTCAGCACCTCAAGGTTATCGCCTTTGATGAGCAAGTTTTTACTGTCTTTATGTTGCTCTTGAGCGTTGTGATCTACATCTGCGTGAATCAAGGTTTTCGGTGGTAAGTTCGCCAGCAAACGAGAGTATGATTTACCTAACCAATTCAACGAGTAGCTTTCTTTTGATAACTCAATGTCATTGTCATTAACAACTTCAAGCATTCGCTCTTGAATGAAATTACCATCACGATCAAAGCAGTTTGGGAAGTGTTTCTTGAGAATCGCAAGCTGTTTGCTATTGGCTGTCTCAACGTTTGAATATACTGTCTCTTTTTTAATGTTCATCTTTGTTCCAAATTCAATGATTTGTGACTAATCGTTGTCTGATTTAGCTGTAATTTTAATAGATGCTTCTGTAAGCCCAATACGCAATAACTCAGCGATAGCACCGTCTAAACTCTTGAAGATACGAGCCTCATAAGGTTGCCTTGAACTGCTCAGTACAAGCGGCTCACCATTCCACTCCATCCCGTTAAATACGACCGTGTATGCACCTTTACAGCCCACAACTTGCGCCTGATCTAGAATGCCGCTTTTAACTCTTTCTTTCGCCATAGAGCTAAGAATGCAGTTTCCACCATTTAAACCTGAAATCATCCTGATTCACTCAATAGTTGTTTTTGTAACAATATCAAATATCGTGGCAAAACTGTAGTTTTGTGTCGGATTTCGATAAATGAGTATTTATGCAAGATAAGGAAACTTACTACTTCACTGATAAGGCTTTGGTGAAGCTAATAATGGGGCATAAATGAGGTAGGGATAGCCGTAAATCGGCTGATAGCCGTAAATCGGCTCGAATAGTATGACACTTTATTACTCAATCTAACCTAGCTTTTGGCAGTGATGATCGCTCAGTATGATACTTTATTTTTCAGAGGTGTTTTCCACCAACATAAAATCAATGAATTAGCAGAGCTTGAGTGTGAAACTTTTTTACTCGTGTACACGTCTGTCGCCGTAGATGCGAGCCAATAACGCTTTCACCTGTTGCTGTGCAGCCCTTTCAGGATTTTTATATCGGGAACTGGAAAAGTACTCTTTTAGAATTGGCTTATCAGACCAAACAGTCGGGATCTGGATATAATAAGATCCCGCCCGTTTACTACATGGAATTACATAGCTGTTCATTGATTTATAGTGTCCATCCTTGGTCAAATACCAGTCGAATCATGGTGACACGACTTTGCCAGTATTCAGTTATACAGTTTTTCAAATTGAGCCACATCGAAAAAGATACTTTGATATAACTTCCACTTTGCATCAACGCCCTCTTGCCATGGAAAGCGACCATTGGGATCGGGTAAAACCAGTTGAAACATCGGAATTTGCTTTTCATTCATACCCAGTGTGGTTTCAGCGACAGTGAACGTCCCATCGAGCATACAGTCCTGAGACACTTTAACCAACGCAACCGGCACATTGAATACCTCTTCTACATAAGTGATAGGCTCATCTAACTCAATCACACGTTCTTTGAGGTGTTTAGCAAAATGATTACCAAAGAAGTGCATTTGATCCGGACTTAAACCCGTGAGGGCGATCTCGAACTGATTATCCGTGCTGACGGATAGACCAACAGAATACACATAATCATTACCCTTTGGGCTGGCAGTCATAATGAACGTGGCCTCACCTCGATCTAACGACTTAGAAATTGAATCAACAACTTTAAAACGTTCCATAATTACCTCTCTCATTGTGTGGATGGGAGTATTATGTAAGTCCTTTTGCCCGTATCCCCCCGATGTATGAATCGTCCAAGTATTCAAAAGGGTTCATGGATTAAACGGGGGGTAACCGTAGTTGGTTCGAGGTTTAATTTCATGAAACGAAATCGGTTTGTTTTATCTTCACACTGAAAAACGGAAGTAAGGTTGGGATTACCAAAATCCGCCCTGTCTCTTTTATGAGAATGAGTCCAAATTATACCTTATTTTCTTGATGCAAGCTGTCTTGCTTGGTAAACAGATATTAATGCATATGAGTGCTATGACACAAAACACTTAAAATGGCGTTAGGAAATGGAGTACACGACTTAGATAAATTCTTGGGTGAACTATAACGGTCGCTATATTGTTACCTTTATTCAAAAATTTATACTAAGTCTTCAAATTCTTTCCGTTAATTGACATTTTGAACCAAACTCATCTGCATACTGTTTTACATGGACGGAAGTTCAATATCATTAGTAAAGCAAACGACTTTATAATGAATGCTATAATCACATAACAAAAAATAAATAAAACACTCACAACCATTCAAAACCTGAATGAAAGATGGGTAAAGCCTTTCGTAGAAGGCACTGAACAAAGAAAAAAGCTAACCACGTCAAACGTTGCAAACAAGTTGATATATCCGATTAAAAGTAAAGGGGTGTAAGTCTAAACATTTCCTAAACATTTATAGCCATACGTAAGTCTGGTTTAACAAAAAGATAAGATGACTAAGTTAATATTATGCAACTACATCATACGCACGAGCTAAACACCACATCGAATCCATTTGAAACGTTTGATGAAAATATCATTATGTTTTTGGAACATTACCAGATCCGAGACTTTAGTTTCGAATCCCTCACTGCCTTTTTAAAAGCAGAATACTGCGCAGCTAAAAAAACCGCTTCATTAAACCTCTCCTATCAGGAGTGGGCCGTGAAGAACGATGAGTATGTATCCACTGTCTCATCCTACTTCATATACAAAAACTGGTTAGTCCAATATGCACCAGAAGATTCGAGTTCAATCGTTACACTTCATTGACTGAACGCGTAAAGCCCAATCATCGATTACAATGATTGGGCTTTATATTTGTCCATCCCGCCACTCTTTCTATTCAATTGCGCCAGGTATTATCCTGTGCGATTCGGTGACTCCAAGTAAAATTGAACCTTACTTGCGTTTCTAGAAATGACATCGATCTGTTGTATGGACACGCTATCAGGAAGTGCAGGCTTACCACCAGCCTGTTCGAGATATTGCAACTTCAGAAGTAACTGAATGAAGAACGCTTTGCACAGCAACCCAGAAATATCTTCGACACAAACAGACAAGTGCGCCAATGGGCTTGGCTTATCGAGGTTATTAAAGTATTCATTCTCAATGAAAGACAAGGTGATGGCACCAGAGCCAACACAAGGCTCATAAAGGGAAATGGACTCACCATCCGTCTTCACACTACCGCGATTCAAACCGGCCATCAGTTTTGCTAACTCTATCGGCGTTGGAAAAAAGTCATTACTTTTCGCCAAGCTAGAGTACTTCGACAGCAAATCCCCTAATACATCCGTTTCTCCGCCTTCAACGGCCAATGTCGTGATCAAGTGAGTCATCAACTGACAATCTTTCTCAACATCCGGTGCTTTTAATTGCCCCATCACCATCTCGCTTGGTGGGTACATGTTCGTGTGTAAATAACACCAATGGTCAATGAACATGTCGAGAAAGGAATGCGTCCCAAATTGATATCGCATTCCTTCAATGACCTTGTGAAGTTGGTTCTTAAGTGGTGTGCTCATGCGATTCTCTCCCAATGCTTCATCGTATTGGGATCAACGCAAAGCGCCCTTTCTAGCCATTCTCCTAGCGTATCATCGCAATAGAACCGATAACTGAAAGCACAAGACTGCTGCTCTAAGTTGCCACGAATGTCAGTAAAACCTTCACTCGACACCGCCACCTTAAGATGTCGCGAGTCTTCAGAGAAAGTCAGCTGGTACTTCTGCATATACGACAACAGGGCAAACGGATCATCGAACTTACCATGTAGCGCGAAGAACCTCCCTTGAGTCTGTACCAACTGTTGAGTCATACGCTTCACACACTCAAGGTTATCGATAGGTACAACACGACCATTGTCCAACGACACATTGTGATTGATGACAAACCGAGGTGGCTTGTCATCGATGCTCATGTAAATGGCACGACTTCGATAGCTCTGTTTCGAAAATGTGGTTCGTAATACCCCATGATGCGTGCTGCTAAACAAAATAATGCTCATATGTCACCTCAGTATTAGTCGAGCTCGTATCCGTATTCGTCGAGACACAGACCACCAGCGTCATTGAGCCTCACTGAAACACCTTCAATACCCGTGTTATACACAGGGGTCGCCTCTGAACTCCCGTTCGCTATTGCCTCATCAATGAAGGCTTTAAGTTCCCCTAGCGTTAATAAGTCTTGGGTCTGTGGTTCTGTGTCGATGTCTTGCATTGGAATTGGGTCTGTCATGATCGTCACCTTAGTGGTATTTGTGAGTAGTTGGGTTGTGTGTATAGATGGAAAGAAACCATTAGGCTGTACACCAATGGTTAAGCGAATTGGCAGTTACCATTCGAATGTTTCAAACAAAGGGATTTGATTTGCGTCTCGGTCGAATTCAATTAAGCCGATTCGGTTGCCGGTTGCCCAAGCCATGATTTGATTGAAGGCGTCACTCATCCCGTCGATATTATTGAGCGTTCGAGCTTCGGTGTTCATTACGACATCGGGGTCAGCGGCTTGCAGCTTAATGAAGTAACCATACTCACGCTCTAAAACGTGTGCGTTAACGGGGCCATCTTGTTGACTCAATAAGCTCAAGCGTTCAGAGTCTTCTTGTGTGAGATGGCAGGTAGACAAAGCCAGTGATAAGTAGAGCTCCATACTGCTTGTTTCAGTGAACTTTTGAATATCGCTTTGGATAGAGTTAATCATCGTCAATCTCCAAGTTATGTTTGGTACATAAGTTATGGCCAATCATAGGGAGAACTGAATGCCACTCCCCCCGAACTGGCTGGCAGGGCAATCATGACAATGGATAGTCAATGAAACGGGGGAGAGATAATTAACGAAGTTGATTTAATGGCAATACGAATGAATGGTGGAAAGGGTGAGCTATCTGAGCTCACCCAGGTAACGTCGAGTTATTCGAAGTACCCCCAGCCGACTTCATCGAATGACCATCGAACCTCTTCACTCAATGCGTTTAATTGTTCTACATTGGTGCGACCTTGGGGATCGATTTCGTCGAGCCAACTGCGAGCATCGCCCCATTCTTTATCGTCGAGTGCTTGTGCCACGCGTCTGTCTATTTGGTTGATCGTACTTGAACTTGTCATGGTATTTCCTTGAATGTCAGAAATGAATGGTGGTGCTGGCCAACAAAAATTACCTTACCTTTTTTCTGAAATCCCGGCCTAAACCCGGTTCGATGTTTGCTTTTAAAAACGAGAGCTATGTCACACTTTAATCACAGGCGCTTTAAGTCATGTCTTGCAATGATTCGAAGGCTATTTATGATGCCAACAGTTTCCCCACATAATTTCTGCTCGGTTCATTTCTCCCCCCGTTTCCGCCTTGTGCTGATTTGCTCCCCCCAATTTGCTCGCGTAGTTTGATAGGACATCCACAAAAAAAGGGACTCATTATGGGAATCGCAATCTTTACTCGTAAGCAAGTGGAAGAACTTGTCCAATTCTGTAAGAAGCACAATAAAACCCTGTTTTTCCTTGCCAAAGATCAAGGCTTGTACATTGGTCAAACCGTTGGCAGTCAAAAAAACAATGACTTTGAGAACAACATTCAATATGCCAATGGGTGTGATCCTAAGTTGGATGATGATGAGTGGTGGGATAAATCAAGGGACATCGCAGGTGGCGACGATTTTGGCGAACACCTCCCTTTAGGCACGCTTGAGAAGACCTTAGCTGACGACTCTTGGAAAAACCTTAAAGTGAAAATCACTGAAACCGAACTGTCGTTCATCGTCGAGTAAAGAGTGGCAGTGTTGAAGTATGCAGCAATGTTTAAGTATTTTGACATACGGCGTTGTGAGCACAGCGATTGATGTATTTATAGTGGGGTCGCACTACCCACGCATGCGTTCCCACTATAAATATCGCTTTTTCACGATCGATTAGAACTCAGGGCTCCGTTCAGGATTAGCAATGTGACTCCTACCTCTTGCCTCCCGCAAAACCGCCTACGGCCATAGCCAGTTGACAGTACGGCTTTAAGAATGAGTACACCACACTTAGTAGTGCAGATACTGATCTATGACCCTCACCTCCCCCCTAAAATCGCACAAGCCATTATCCAATCCCCAGCGAACAAAGAAATGGGGGGATAGCCCACCATGGCGAGCTAAATTGTTCATTCAACTGCTGACCTTTTCTTAGTAACAGCCAAATGAACAATGTCCACTTGGAGGTGAACCATGGGAACCCTAATGAACAAAAACCAAGTAACAAAAAGTATGGGGAAAGCCTTTGGCTTATTAGCTGGCGAAGTCGCACTGGATTCTTTCGCTGGTGGCGGTGGTGCCAGTACAGGTATCGAGCAAGTTTTAGGGTGCTCTGTAGACATCGCGATCAATCATAATTTAGACGCCATCGAGATGCACAAGATGAACCACCCCAATGCACAGCATTACTGTGAGGACATTTGGGATGTGGACCCAGAAGAAGCCTTGCTTCGTAGTGGCGGAAATTCGATTGGATTAGCTTGGTGGTCACCCGACTGTACCCATTTTTCCATTGCAAAAGGAGGTACGCCCGTCAATCAAGCAATTCGTGGGTTAGCTTGGGTTGTCATCAAATGGGCGCTTCGTGTTCCAATCCGCGTTAACTTTCTTGAGAACGTTAAGGAATTCCGTACATGGGGTCCCTTATTGCAAGACGACAACGGCGACTGGCGACCAGACCCTGACCGTAAGGGAGAGACATTCGAAGATTTCATCAAAGCCCTGACTGTCGGATTATCTCCTCGTGACCCTTCATGGAGAGAGTGCGTACAGGCATGCGGGATTCAATACAACATCAAACAGAAACTTAAACTCTTCAAAGGGCTTAAGTACGACGTAGATTTCCGCGAACTCGTGGCCAGTGACTATGGCGCACCAACCATTAGAAAACGTCTGTTTATGGTCATGAGAAATGACGGACAACCGATTGAATGGCCAGAGATTACTCACGGTGATCCAGCTCTAAATAAACAATTAGTGCCGCAAAGAGTCGCTGCCGACGTCATTGATTGGACTATCCCTGTGAAATCGATATTCAATCGCAAAAAACCATTGGTAGAGAAAACCATGGCCCGTATCGCCAAGGGCTTACAAAAATTCGTCTTTGAATCTGATTCCCCCTATATCGTCGAACACAAGAACCAGCGTCCGTTCATTACCGAACACGCCAATGCAAGCAGTCAACGCAATATGCCAATCGATGAGCCATTAAGAACCATTTGCGCTCAGGTCAAAGGTGGTCATTTTGCGGTCGTTTCAGCCGATTTAGAGCAAGCTTATTCCAACGAGCAGAACAGTGACTCGCCATCGGTCAAAGACAATAAACAAGAGCTGTTAGCGTTCATGGCCAAGCACTTTACGGGCTGTGCTGGCGCGAGTATCGATGATCCTCTAGCGACCATTACAGGCGTCGACCACAACGCACTGGTCACAGCGAACGTCGAAAAATCCATCATTCCTACGTATGAAGAGTGGATTCAGTCAACGGAGAAGTGGGGAGGAACACGCGCTGAATATGATCGCCTTTTTGGTGAAGACGTGGACACAGTTACTACCAGTCACGTTATTAAGATGAGAGGCACCAACCTCGGGCATACAGTGAGTGAACCGGCTCATACAGTAAGCGCAGGTGGCAATCATTTAGGGATCGTCAACAGCTTTCTCATTAAGTATTTCGGTTCGAATTTCGGCACTGACATCAATACGCCAGTTCACACGTTAACCACCAAAGAGCGATTTGGGCTTGTTGTCGTTCAGGGCGAAGTCATGGTTAAGATGCACGGTGCTATCTATCGAGTGCTCGATATCGGCATGAGAATGCTAGAGCCTCATGAACTCTTCTTAGCTCAAGGCTTCCCAAAAAACTATCAATTTCAATTTGACCAAAATGGAAAGAAAATCAGCAAAGCCAAACAGGTTGCACGCTGTGGTAATTCTGTTTGTCCACCAGTAGCAAAAGCATTGGTTTCAGCCAACATCAAGCACATCCCGTTGAACTACGCTTTACCAATAGCCGCGTAGGAATTACGACACCAATACCCATAAACTAGCGGCCAAGAGGGTCGCTAGTACCCAAACACAAGAACGTCACATCTCCACCAATGAAACTTGAGGTTAGCATGGCAACACAACTCAAAGGCGAAATCAAAATCTCGACAAGTGCAATGTCCGTTGCAGCAGTGCCTGTTCACTACAACGGCAACAAATTTCTCGGGCTCATTGACCAAGACGGAGAAGTCATAGGCATGCTGTTCAATGACCGACCGTATAAGCCAGTCAACCCATACAGTGATTCCCATAACAAACCACGTATCGGTGAGCTCTACATCGGTTATGCCGCCAAGCAGCGTTACGATGGCTCCTACGACGTCCTATCCGAACCCAAACCTGTTTCAACATCCTGGGAGGACATCGAAGATGCACACGTTACCGAACTTCAATGCAAATAAATACCGGAATCTCTGCTGTTAATTGAAATGGTGCCGAGCCTTAATTGTTATAAGTGGATATCACCTCAATTGGAGAGAGCATAATGCTAAAGAAAATCACGTTTCTTACCCTTAAATCAACCCTCGCAGTATTGGTAACGATAGTCATCGTAGCATTCGGTCAAATAGGCCAACTCATGGCGAGTAAAAACCACCTTGAGATGTCAGTCATTGAAAATTGGGTTACCGCTCACCCAGCTGATATCGTGCTGGTGGCTGAGTATCGAGAGAATTGCTTAAATCATGGCAAACAGGTTACCAGAGAGAACCTCGAACAATCCTTAGCAGAGGCCAAACTAGAAGATGTCCTTGTCACCAAAGAGCGCTGTGCTAAATCGATGGGCCTAGAAGAGCTGCATAACAACATTGAAGTCGCCTTCCAACAAATCGAGTCGTATGCTTGGCCATTGTCATTGCTGGACGACTCACTAACAAACTAACGATAAGGAACCTGCGATGTTGCATACACAAATGAGCCCCACTACGGCACAACTAAAACGTATTATGAAAAAAGCCGAACAAGACAAGGCGTATCGATTAAAAACGGCAGCGTTTAAAGAGTGGCAGCACAAACTCCATCCAAATGATCAACTCCCCCGAGGTGCCTTCTTTAAAAACAAACGTGCGGGAAAGCCCATCATTATCATGGACGAATGTCATATGTACTTCAAAAGTCCGGCACGTCCATTCCCTCATGACCCAACAGCCGCTCTCAACTTCACAGACCAAACACAGAATGCTTTAGCCTAAGCCGCATTGGGAACACGAGTGCGAATACAATTCAGAAGATAGGAGATAGGTATGACAATTTCACATGGAGCAATGCAAGAGGCGTTGGATGCACAAGTTGAGTTCACAGCAGAAAAAACAGGTGTCAGTGCGTTTTGGATAGAGATGGGGATGGTACTAATACCATTACTGATAATGGCCTTGATTGTGATTACGACCTATTCGTTTTTATCCAAGCTGTCATCGAAAGAAGATGTGTTGTCATCGAAGGACAGTGAGGGAAGGTAATCGAACGGAAATGGCAGGTCAAAATATGCACAGTTTATGCAGTTGGATTTCTAAGGCATCGATTTGGTTAAAAAATACACGGGGGTTATACCCCCAAATCCTCTGAATGACAATCAAGCAAGTGAATATAGCTGCATAATAATTCACACTAAAAAGCCCTGACATCAACTATCAACCTAGAAAATAATGTCGATACTCCGTCGAGCGTCTGAACCACATCATCTCTACGCCAACAAAGCGATTCAGTTCACCATAAGTCTGTTTCATTTCACTAATCAAATCTGATGTTATTTCAAAGAGTTTGTAATAGATAAATTCATACTTTCGCTCGTTAAGTTTGGCCAAGACTTGATAGGTAGGGTCTACATACTCGCCATTAGCCAGTTTGAGCCAGCAGTGTTCTACCGGTAGCCAAGTGCCGCCACAATTGACCATCGCAACCCCGTAAACCACACTGTCTGCATTCAGTAAATTCAAAGCCAGAGCGCTGTTGTCATAGCAAAACTTTGGAATTGTTATTTCCTCTATGACAGCCAATTTATCATCAGGAAGGTCAGTCACCGTGACCCCCTGCATGTGCTCGGGATTAACAAAGATCATTTTCCCCATTTCGGGACTCGCTTGAATACTCATACTATGCCCACCACGGTTTTGTGCAGGCCCAAACAATGGTTGCTCCCGCTTCATATTTGCATTGCTCTGCAAAGTCATGAGCCTCTTCTGAATTGCCAAAGCTTTCATCGGTATCAATACCGAACTCATCTGCCGCATGACCGTTCAGTCTTACGCCGAAGCCTGTGAACTTATTCGCTTTATCAAGGACTTCATAAATCGTTGCTGTGTTTTCTTCTGTATTCGTTGCTGTATTGATAGACATAGTAAGAACCTGTTTTTTGTTGAGGACAGGTTTATTATGCGCAGTCCAAAATGCGTTCCCCCCAGAACCAGGTGATGGTCAATGATTTAGGGTTTCTGAGGCATTTACGGGGGGAAGTGGGGGGAAGAGCCTTGCCTGCCCATGACTGCACGCAGGGATTAGAATATGTAGTGTTCTCTCACACAGACAGTATCATTTCAGTTTCAGTCCATGACATCACAAGACGCACACATCACTGAAAGCCGTTGCAGGGCTCTTTGAACGTGGACCATAGACATCAGTGACCTTTACCTAGCAAGTCATGATCTTGTAGTGTCCCATTGTCCCTCTTAGAAATTCTTTTGATACCCTCTTAATGTGCTCGATATCTGAGTCGTTGAGTTCAGGGTAGTAGTTGACAACCAAGGCACGCACCGCCGCATCGCGACTGACATGTATACCCAAATCTCTTTCAATGACATTAACAAACTCAACGTTGCCTGAACCGCAATTACCTTGATCACGCTTCCGGCACGTCTTGAAAATAGCCCACTCTTTCTTACTCATCGTAAAGCCCTTTTATTCTGGATGCGCTCTCAATTAACGCGACGCGACCTTGACCACCAAATCAATGAATGGGGGTTAACGTCATACTGAAATCAGGTGCTACCCATTGCTTGAAGTCACCGGAATGAACAACAAGTTGTAGCTTATAGCCAGTACAATTGAGCTCTTTTTTAGCAAGCCTCACTAGAGCTAGACCTGTTTTGTCCGTTTTAAATTCAACTGTCTTTGATGTGAATGCCGAGTGCAGTTCCGCTTTAAATGTTTGCATGAAATATCTCACTCTGTTCGTTAGATATCTCCAGTATCCACCCCCTGACTTGCTTCTCCCCCCATTTGGGGTTTGGCGTTATATATGCCCTACACACATTGCTCGAAAGGGGGGAAAAATAGTGTGCAGCCATAGAATGAAAGTTCAGGTACATAAACCGTCATTCAAGAACAAGGAGCAGAACATGAGCCAAACCATTACCGTGTACTCATCGAACTACCATCATGGCAGCAAGTCTGATGGCGTATCGAGCGACGATCTGGAACCGCACATCTCCAACAATTATGCCGACGCTTTGGGTTACATATTCGATTACGTGAAACAGCGTATCATCCATTCTTGCCCAGACCTCTTTGTTGAAGAGCAGCTTGAACGTCCGTCGATGAACTGCGATGAGCTAAAAGTAGTACTCGACGAAGCGAGCCAAGATCAGCAGGAGAACTATTGTGATTGGTATTTTGAAATGGAGAATGAAAGCCTGACCACGGCTTCGTATTGCATCAAAGAGCATTCTATTACGTTGCCGTGATGCATGCTGGTGGAGGAAATAAAGTGAGCCTTGGCCAACAGAGTGAGTTTACGACTCAGAGCCTGCCATCGAATCAACGCCCGAAATCCACCCCAGGTATGAACCACCAGCCCCGAGCGTCTTCAACGACATTCAATGATTTTGTGTCATCTTGTTTGATCGGCATGAGCGTTCCCAGTCAATTAGCAGACCGTTTTCCTCTCGTTGTTTAGACTACAGCCCAAACAGTTAGGGTAAGGTTCAATTTCGATTCATCAAATTCTTGCACTGACAGGACATCAACAGTATGAACAATATTGAACAATACGAAGTAGGCTTAGTGCTTATATTACTCATCATTAGCTTCATTAGTACTTGGATGGCGGTGATAACGGATAAAGCGGGGCTGGTGGAAGTTAGCCTTGTTTCACAGGGATTTGTACTCACACAATCGTGGGATACGCTCATCAAGCAATTGTACTTGGACATACTGGCTCTGGCTCCTGAGATGGACCCATTCATGAGCGTTTTGGTGGCAGGGATACTAACGGCAATCGTTGTTCTCGTGCCTCTAGCTGCTATTTTGTTTAGCCCTTTTCCCTTCATTGATGATAACGGAAAGATCAGCTTAAAATATTTCCTATCGATATTCGCCCGCAAAAAATGAGCCTATCCATTTCGTCCTTAACAGAATTAAACTAAACCATCGTAAATGTATGAAGCATGGGTGTGTCCAACGATAAAAAAGAAGTCGATGTTCAACTCATCCCTAGCCAACATCTCCTCGGTGACAATCAGGCAAGGAACACGAGAGCCATTGCATAGGATGTGTCCTACCTCAAGTTTATCTTTTTCAGCCTTAACCGCATTAGGATATACCGTTTTGACATCAGCCTCAGCTCGCTGCTGGTCTGTTAAGTGACGTTCTACAGATGATTTTTTCATAGTAATTTCCTGATATTAAACTTCGCTAATCCAAGGTAATCGACGTGACTATCCACATCGACTGCCTTCATTCCTGCTTAAAGTGTTACAAGGAATCGTCTTGTACGACCGTTCCAATTGTCTGCTCCGTTGTCAGGTTCACCAAACGCATATCACAGACTCGCGCCACATTTTTAACCAAGCATGCCACCTCATCGTCCGGTCCAGCGTCACATCCATTTAGATTCGTTCTCAGCAACGCATGAGGCAAAATCTCAGCGAGTGGTTGTTCGAAGTCGTAGTCATAGTCGTCAGAAAACATCAATATGGTTTCCGTCAATGATTCAAAGGTGCTGTAAGTCTTTAATACCGGCTGACCTTCACTAAACTCGTTGTAGCCTTGAGTCGTGATGATATCCAATAGAAAGGGCTTCCCATTTGTCGGTACGACCTCTACTGCACCAAAATTAAGGATACCGTCGAAGTCATGACCTTTAAGGGTAATAACCAAGGCTAACTGAGCGATTAGATTTTCATTACGTTCTTGTTGGCTAGGTACTGTTGATATCGCTGCTTTATCGGTCTGATTCGTTTGAGGTGCTGCAATTACTTGTTCCATGTTCAATCCCTTGTGTTATTCACTTAGTTGCTTTGAATGAGTCTATACCTGCCGCTCTGAATGGACAAAAAAAGACGGGGGGAGGTGAATTAAAATGGGGGGAGTCCAATGACATATGCCTGTGCTTTCGATGCGACTGCCTAAGTCCTTGAATGTAAGCCACCAGCAAACATCAGGTAGTTACTGAATGGCTAACACATAGTTTGGCAAACAGTTAACACGTAGAGCACGATAGATCGGCGTGTTGTTTTCAGATGAGCTGAATTTCGCCGTTTCAATGCAATAAAAGTGTGGAGCTTGTGATTGATAGGGACAATAGCCTACATATGACGCAGCGTTTGTTTCAAAAGGCTCAAAATCAATTAGCGTACCTCGGATGACGGCATGCACCAATTTTGATTGCTCTCGTTTAACCCTTACTTGCCCCTTCTCGCTTACGACAAACTCACAGTCAATCAATGACACTGAGGAAGAGTAGCCAATCACCTTTCCATAAGACTCTTTCTCTCGTGACCTAATAGAATACACACGCGTCGTATCGGTGGAGCGATGTAAGTTCAGATACACATCAACTTTCATGTCATGATCTCCAAGGTCTTAAGAGAAAGAATCGAACAAGGTATCAATTAGCAATAACGAGCTTCATGAGCAGCTTTGAGTTTTTCCATCAATGACGACAAAACAGCGGCTTCCGTTTCAGGCAGGGAATCACGAGCGAATGCTTCTAAGAACTCTAAATCCAGCGCTTCATACGTAGCATCGAACTGACATACCTCATTCGGAGCTTCAACTGCTGTTCTGTGCATGTCATCCAATAGTTTGCAATGGTCGAGGTATTGCTCGGTCGTTCCATCAAGCAACTGGTTGGTTTCAAGCCAATGAAGGAGCCTATTCCATGCCATGTCTTCGTCCGTGGCATAAACAAGGTATGATTCTGGTTCGAAACCTTCTGCGTGAGTAACGACTAAGTACGGTTGTTTCATGTCTATCTCCAATTTAAAACGTTAGGGACTGGGTGCTGCCCACGCCCCGTTCCAGTTAGGTTATGCCAGTTCGTGAGCGTGCTTTGTCGCGATGTCCACAATTTCGCTTTCGAGGAATTCCTTGATTTTACTTTTACGAATTTGCTTCAAGTTCTTGGCTTTAAGTTGAAAGTCTTCAATGGTTTCCTTGCTGGTGGCAATTTTCGATTTCCAATACTGAACATGGTCAGGGTCAGATTTCAGCTGAACCTTAAACTCATCAAGATCACATTGAGTGTCATTGACCACCCATAGGTGAGCAAGCAGATCCGATCTGGATTTATCTAAGATATGACTTTTGTAGGCCAGCATCGCTGATCGTTGGTCTTTATGCTCAATGAAGGAAAAGCCTGAATTTTCAGGTAACGAAGGCATGAGCACTTCTACAATCTCGTTGCCTTGACTGTCGTAGCCACCATGAGCACTTGGGTACTTCGATAGCATAAGAATGCCGCAATATGCGAGCTCATCATGAATGACTTGATACCAGACGTTGCCCCAAAACATTGCCATGTGATTTCTCCATTCGTTTGTGTGTAATGACAACCAAAGCATAGGTTCAACCTCTCTCTCTTCCCCCCACTCACTCTGGCAAGTCAAACGATATCGACTCTGAACTCCAATATGGGGGGAACCCGTCCATTCATCGAATAAAGTATCCCTAACGCCAATCACGGAGATGCAGCATGAACAACCTGACTTTTGAACAATGGGTGGAATCCTTTAAACCAATCATCAATGAGAATGGGGGTAGCGCCATCTTCCTTGATGACAAATGCATCTCATTCGAAACCTATGGCAACGACCTAGAAACCATCAAAACAACCGACGCCAGTCGAGTCTGGACGATCATCGAGATTGATATCGACGAAGAAGAAGATGAGCTGGGTGAGCCTGTCGACAGTAAGTGGGTAATTGTGAATGGTTGCCATTGGGTTAACCGAGTCGGTTACATCATTACTGAAACGAAATGGCAAGAGGGCAATGAATACGAAATTACTTACGACTGATACTAATCAGACCGACTCCTGAAGAGGCAAAGAGAGGCAAATATGGACATTAATAATCAAAAAATCGTCGCTAACGATCTACTCAAGGCAAGAAGTACTGCTGATCCATCAATCGTATTGGAATGTGCTGATGGCAAAGTTCGCATTTATTCGTTTCCAATCTCAGACCAAGACAGCAAAGAAAAGATGACCATGGCGCTGCGCGTACTGATGGGTAAACTCAACGTGCTCAAATACACGTTCGTTCTAGAAGCTTGGATGAGTACCAACCCCGACATCCGACCTTTGATGTCGCCTACACGACAAGAATATATGGTGTTTTTGGTCAATGACCGTGTAGACGAAACATGCACATTCTGGCCAATTCAACGCAATGAAGATGGCTCTGGTTTTGTCACCGAAACACACGATGTAAACCAAAACGGACAATCCGGTTTAATGTGCAATTTGTTTGACACTGTGCCGTATGAAAAACTCAGTTTTACGAAAAAAAGAGCGGTCGACAAATTGGTTCTCCGATTACTGAACATGCGTGCAGAAGCAACGCCCACCATGCATTAGTTTGATTATTCCCATGTAAATAAAAGAGCACTTAATGGTGCTCTTTTTCAGTTAGGCGACTTGTGGGTACTTCCTTTCCGGTTCAATATCTCTCACCAATTCATAAAGCATAGGTTCATAATGGTTTGTGGCCATTAGTATGAGATAGACGGGAACACCTTGGTCATACAGTGATTTTTGAAACACTTTGACTTCTTTCACTGTCATTGAAGATGTGCGTTCCCTCATCATTCGCGCTTCGCTGATCATGCTCTCCGAATAAAATTGACCAGCCTTGGAGTTGACCTTCAGGTATGGTTGAATGCGCTTCCCCAGTCGGTCTAACAAGAATTGATCACTAAAACCCGACTGCTTCAATCTCAGAACCTTGTCCTTCAGTTGTTTCCTTCGGTCAGAGACGTAGCGCTTTTGTTCATTGACCAATTGAGCGGCCTTATTCGTGAGTCCCTTTTTGTTTTTGAAAATACCATGCCTTGCGAGTCCCAATAACTCATGTTCATTCACTGTCGTTGATGATGGCGATCCATCGAGGTTATACCGGGTATAGCAAGCTTGATAGCAATTGATCAGCGCCAACTTGTACTCTCTGCCGGTAAAAAAACGGTCCAGAAAAAAAGAAACATCTGCCTGACTGAACGATTGACACAACGTTTGGTGCAAAGCGGCACCAGTTCCGATAGCAAGAGGTTTGAGAGGCTTTCTTGACAAAATGGGAAAGCGTTTGAATGCATATTGTTGGATTTGCTCTTGAATAACACGATCCATGTTTACCCTCGTCGGTTGTTCCATACCCTCATCATTGTATCTAACTGAGTTTACAGATTGACAAATAGCGAGAGCAAAAGCCGAAATTAACCAACTCAACAAAATGGACTTGTAAATTGCTAAACTGTCATGGTTTTCGTCGTATAACAAAGTTAGTGCATAACTAGCGAGATATAGTATGACGCCTGAATTTGAAGCAAAACTCGACCGCTTGAATAAACTTCGAAAAAACGCAATGAAAAGCAATGCGTTCTCGGATGCTGCCAAAGAACACGAAAAAGCCATCCAACAAACCGACAGCCACTCCCCTGCCACCACCAAAAAGACCAAAAAGAAAGGTCCCAAATCATTAGCGGAAATTTACAAACCGCATACACATGAAGAAACCCATTAGATAATGGAATCTAAGAATGGGCGCTGCTGGTGGTATTAGCGGATACCCAATCTTTGATATACGCCGAAAATGCACTCTGGTCAGAGATATGCCCCGAGCAAGCCGGTTGACCCGTAAACTCCGCTTTTCGTTTAGCAATAAAAGCCATGAATTCCCAATTGGTGCCAGTTGGACACCATTGTTTGAAAGCCAAATATCGTTCATTCATGATTTTTCTCCTCGGCAGAAACGCTCTCTATTGATAGTAACGTCCCCTCGTCAGAGTACCTAGAAACCTCCCCCCGTTTGGTATCGCTGGTGGTTGAAATCATCGCCATCGAAGCCCTTTCTATTCTGGCTGCAGCTCTGTACTCAGAACCCGTCATCCGCCTGAAATATGAAAGTCACAGTTGGTCGATGCATGGAACTCAATAAAGCATATTGATTGTCAACAATGAAATTTTGGATAAATCAAGATTTTGCCACATAAAAATAAGCATAAATAACAGGCGCTTATGTAAAAAAACAAATAAACCTAAAAAAACGGCTCACTATTTGGAATTCAAAATTAGGTTACCTGCAATGATTCAAGGGCCTACTTAAAAGGTATTTACCGGAATTATTGGAGATATTTCTATGCAAAACACAATCAACGTCAATGATGTACAAAAAGTAGATTCAAAGACGACATACCTCGGCTTAATTACATTCGCGCTTATGTTTTTTACCGTCTCGGCCATTGCCGGTTCAGGTGGTGATGCGTTCCAAGGCTTATTTGATGAACTAGTGAGCTTTGCTGAAGGTGTTCCTGGACAAATTATCGCGTTCTGTTCTTTCGCAGGGATCATCATCTTCTCAATGGTTCGACCAAACCTTATCGGTCTTGGTGTTTCTGTCATCATCATGCTGGTGCTGGCGCAACTTCAAACCATTATCACTACCATGCTAACTGCCGGTCTTCCGGTATAAAGCAACAGATGTCTCTGGGCCTTATAGAAGAGGCCCAGAAGTACATAAGGGGGTCATATGAGTAAGTTAGACATCAATAATGATGCTCGTCCTCAACTACCGAACAATCAAACCTATGTGCCACTTCGAGTAAACGACAAACAATCGGTGATCGGAATGGAGTCGGATACAGCGGGGATTTTGCTTGTCGGTATCGCTATCGGACACATCAGCAAGAACCTGTTACTTATCGGTGGAATCGCCATTCTTCTCGCTCTCGCCTATTCATGGGTCAAAGATAACTATCCCAAAGGTCGGCTCAAACACATGTTGTGGTGGGCTGGAATCATTAACTTTAAATCCCGTAAATCGTTTCCAGAAGCATTTAACCGTACTTATTTTCGCTAACTCTTTGTAGCGATCCGTTTTTAAATTCTATGTGTTGTTTTAGCAAAAGTTTGAGGTTTGCTATGAATATATTTAACCGCAAAAAAAAGGGGCAGGATGAGTCTGAACTGGAGCATGATTCAGATTCGAATGTCCAACGTTCTTGGCAAGCAGCCATCGACCACAGTAACAAAATGACAAAGATGATGGGGCTGTCCATCATTATCTGCGCGTTTCTAGCGTTTAAGGTAATGACAGCGAAACCCGTCACCGTTGTTACCCCGCCTAATTTCTCTGAAGAAATTGTCATGATAGGCAACAAAGCCAACTCAGGTTACAAGAAGCAATGGGGCATATTCATTGCCAGCATGCTTGGTAACGTGAATGTCCGTAATGTGGATATTGTCTTAGATACGCTCAAACCAATGCTCTCCATTCGAGATTACGAAGAATTGAATGAGCAAGTGATCAGTCATGTGAAAGCTTTAGACATCAGGGACCAAGTGCAAGAGTTCAACGTATTAGATGTGTTCTACGACAACAAATACGACAAAGTGATTGTTTACGGCGAGCGTAAGCTTACCGAGCGAAAGAAACGCGGCAATAAAAGCGATGAACGCCGTGCAGTACGCTGGACATACGAACTCAAGATTGCCAATGCACACGGTAGTCCAAAGATGCAGTCCATTGACCAATACGAAGGCGCTCCGCAGATAGAACGCAATCGTATCGAACGCAAGCAAGACAAGTAGGTCCCGTTATGAAAAATTCACATCAACTCGCTAGATATACGACCTTGCTTTGTGCCACGTTATCATTCGGTGCAATGGCAAACCAAAACGTCATCCCTATTGAACCTGTTGGCTCTAAAGTGGAGCGACAAACAACGCAACCAGAAAATAAAGCGGCTGTTGCGGCAATGGTTGACCAAGTAGTCAAATCTTTACCGACCGATAAGCAAGAGTCATTAAGTCAATTCACTCCAGTCAATGACCCAGCTGCGAAGCAGCCTATTGTCAGCACAAATTCCGTCGATGAATTTGGAAGAGTCACCCAATCAGACAAGAACGTGATTGTCGCAACACCACCAGCGGCCCAACAACCGAAACCTTCTCTGACTGCATTCGAACGTATGCAGCGACAAATGGCGAAAAAGTTTAAGCCGGTTCAGAAGTACAAACTACGCCCTTCAGACAATATTACGTTGCCTGCAGCAAAGTACATTCTCAACAGTATTCGCACCTCTTTCAAAGAAATTAACATTCGCAGTTCAGATCCCAATGTCGTCATGAAAGTAGATGGTAGTTTTATCTATTTCACATCTAACAACGACGCCCCTTTTAATATCATTATGTTCGAAAAAGGGGTGCCTGAAACCCAAGTTAACTTAACGATTTGGCCACTTGATGTCATGCCTGCAATGGTACAAGTCGATGTCCGATACAACAAAGCATTACAAGCAAAAGTGAACCGCGTATTGGCGTCCAAAAAACAGGATAAAATTGAGCAAGAAAAGCGCATTCAAGATATGGAATCTGAATTGGCCATTGCCAGTGATCCTGAAGTTAAGTCATCTGCATACGTCGAGGGCATCAACAAACTGTTTGCGCAAACGGCAGGAAAAGCAACACCTACCGGTTTTGACTTGCAGACCAACATTCCGCGAGACGCGTTACGTCCTTGCCGATTTGGAACATATGCAGAGACGAAACAACGTTTAATATCGTCTCGACGAATCGTGGACATTGTATTGGTTAAAAACGTTACGAATCGAAATGTGGTTTTGCGAGAGCAGGATTGCTGGGTAGATGATGACGTGATCGCAACGGGTATCTTAAACAAAGCGACCTTAAAGCCATCAGAAAAAACCGAAGTATACGTATTGCGCGACCGACTGTACTACCAACGTATGCATTCTCGCAATGAACGTCCATCACTTCTGGATTAATCGAGGTGAACCATGAAGATTAACTTTAAAGAACTTTGGGAAACCAACAAAAATTTCCGATATGGGGTGATTGGCGTCTGTATTGTTCCTGCCGCCTATGTAGCGATGCAATTTATTCATCCGGGCAAAATTCAACGACCGAACGCAGACGCGAATAAAATCGAAAAAGTGTTCATGCCTTCGAGCACACGTACCCAACTAGAGAGGGAAGACGTTGACGGAGTTCGTGACGCCTTAGTTGAAATTTCGGCTATCGATAAAAAGTCGTCGGCACGCAATGACAATTACCAGTACGACCAGTTAAAACAAGAGGTCGATGGTCTTCGTCAAAAAATGGCAGATCAAGATGCTGAGATCGCCGAATGGAAGTCAGGCAAACGCCAATTGGAAAGAACCAACTATGATCCGAACCAAATCCGACAAGGCCGCCAAGTCGTTGTAGATCGACACGGGAACGCAACGGAAATCACTGTCGACGCTAATGGCGTGCCGAACCAACAAGTGAGCCAGTTGCGCAGTTCCCCTCCCCCAGCGCTTGCAGGCATTCGAAGCGTCGATGAAGGGAATGATGCGATTTTGTTGCAAGACGGGCGTGTAAAAACCTTAGTAGAAGCGAACCAACTGGTCGATGAAGATGAAATGTCAGAGGCGCAAAAACGTGAGGCATTGAATCAGAAAGAAATGGAGTTGGCTGCTGCCTTGAAGAACTATCAGCAAAAACCTGAGCAAAAAGGGTATTCAATTTCATTGCCAACCACCAGCCTTGTAACCGGCACTTTGCTATCAGGCATGCAAGCTCCAACCAGTATTGGTTCAGCGAGAGAGCCCCTTCCGGCGGTCATGCGAATCAAGACAGATGCACTATTGCCAAATGGTTATCGTGCTGACCTAAGAGACTGTCAGGCACTATTATCCGGCATTGGTCAATTGTCAGACCGCAGAGCCTACATGAGACTAGAAAAAGTGGTCTGCATCGATGAGGACGGACTCACTGCAGAAGCAGCGGCGCAAGGCTTTGCTACTGGCTCTGACGGTCAGGCAGGGATTCCAGGCACGTTAGTTGCTCGAAATGGTGAAGTATTGAAAGGGTCCATGTGGGCGGGTTTCTTTTCTGGACTGGCACAAGGTATTGCCCCATCAAGGGTGCCGGGTGTCGACATCAACTCTGACGGAACAGGCTTTCAAACACCCGATCTAGGCACACTAGGCACCTCGGCAGTACTCCAAGGTGGCGCCTCATCTTTGGACCGCATTTCGGAATACTACGTAAAAATGTTGGAAGAAATCTGGCCAACCGTTGACGTACCAGCAATGCAAGAAGTGACCTTCCTACTTCAAGCCCCTTTAAAACTGACGTTTAAGGAGATCTAATATGGCCACTGGTGATAATGAAAAGAAAAATGACCAACCAACTGAGGCGTCGAATTCCAGTCAGGAGCTTGAACAACTCATTGAGAAGGCATCAAAACCTACAATGCCCGACGAACCTAAAGGCGACGAAGAACCGACCGTGATTGAAGCAACGCCAACGCAAACGCAAACGGAAACGGAAAGTAAGACGTCAAATCTATTCCCGAAGATCATCGTAGTGTGGTTAATGGTCCTATCAGGGGTAATGGCTTATGCCATGATGGTGATCGACAAACAAAGTGAAACGTCATTGAGCCAACACCCCATTGTGTTTTACCCGTTTGGTAAAGCGTTTTCGGCTCTTAAATCTCAGGGTTATGATTTTGCTGCTATAGAAAAATATAACAACAACATGATCCAGATATTGAACTCTGAAGGGAAAGTGGTGCTACCTGCAGCTAGTGTGCATGGTCAGTTACCAGATTCTCTTGTTGTTAAGCTAATGTCCGTCGATGAAATGAACAGGCTGGCTTCGCAACAATCGGAGTAACAAAACCAATAAAACTAGCAAACAACACAGCTTGGCCACTTTAACAGTGGCCTTTTTTAATGCACTCCACTCGCGGCATCCATCGCACTCAAACAGATCGTGTCATACTTCGTCTTCATCACATTGACTTTGGTTTCTGCTCGAACCGCTCTGTTGTATGAGGCCAACACCTCTTCGCTAGAGTCTTTCACCAACGCCAAGATCGCTTTTTTCTGAGTCTCTGTTAAGTCGGTGGCCAGCAACGCGTCGATGCTTTCATCTATACGATCAAAATACTGAGCTAACATACTTCCCTCCTAATTAATTTCATTTTGAATATTCAATAGCAAGTGACGACAAGCATTGTCTCTAAAGCGAACGTAGTCCACGGGAGAACCAATACCATGTCTAAGCGCATCTAATGTTTCCCGAAGGACGACGACTGGCATGTCAGGGTTTCGGCACTGTAGTCCATAAAAGTCGAACTCAAAAACCGTCATGTTTGCTTCGTCGATCTGATAGCGCCTTGAGATATCTTCAATACGTGTAAATAGGCCATAGGCATCGATATAGATCGTTTGCCCTTCAATATCGAAAGCATTGAGGTAATGAAGGTCAACGCCATACTCAGACAGAATCACACCTCGAATCGGGAACCGGCTACGTTCTCCAGCCACAATCAAACCCTCGCACAAGACATAACATTTTGAATGAGCGAACTCGTCAATAAATTCAGTGGTGACTGGGCTTGGCTGCTCACACAGATATTGGATGTCACTGAGAGACAATGAACGCATCACATCAATCAGCTCACGACATCCATGGCTATGCCACTTTACCCGCTTTACCTCATTCTCCATTGTTGCTCCCCGGCTATTCGTTGAATTCAATATACGACGTTTCCCATACCTGGCCTAGCAATCTCCCCCCACTTAGTACGTAACCCACTGAACGAGTGCTCGAAACATGTATTTTGGATTCGTTAATTGCCATTTATTTCAGCCCCATACGCTAGATTGATACGGTTCAACCCGAAAACATCATCACTAGTATTAGTGATCGTTTTCTCCAAGCTGGAGAGCTTCCAATTCTCCCATGCTATGCATGTCCCTTACTGTCAATGCACTTTGACACCAACAAGAGTTACCCACTCGCATTACTACCCGTAATTAACCCCAATCAACGGTTCAACACACACACCCTTGGGTGTTTTTTGTGTACCTGCGATATCACCTACCCGTGAGGAACTATCCATGAAATTAAGCACTTTGTTCACCATATTATTTGGTTTAGCGACGGTTTATTTCTGTATTCACCCTGTTCTTGTTGTTCGTGGCACAGAGTTCCCTTCTGCATTCCATGATGTGGTCGAATTCTGTAAAACATGGCGTCATGTTTTGTTGATCACCCTACTCTCTTGGGCTTCAGCAGGCATTACCCTTTGGCTAACGTTTACTATTCACAAACACAGAGTCTAACCCCCTGTTAGCACCTGGTACTTCCACCAGCAACTAACCAACCTCATTGTCCAACAATGACAACGAACCTCATCCACCGGATGAACCTTCCCGGTCAAATGCTCCTTCAGACATTGATGTCTCGTTGAACGCACTTGTAACCGGCTCGTAACCCCTTGTGTTGTGCTCACCAGTACTTCGCAGATTCATTACCTACCCTATATCGAGGATAAGACTATGACTAACTCAAACAAATCAGTTCAAATCAAAATTAACGAATCCAATTTTCTCGCGAACCTTGGTGCCATTTTTTCCAACACCGGAAAAGTGATCAATGAATTGATTCAGAACGCCTCTCGCGCCAACGCCACAACCATTACCTTCACGACTTCAGTAGAAAATGGCCGTGCGAACTTAACGGTACTGGACGATGGTTCAGGTATCACTGACATGCAAAAGCTTCTGTCGGTTGCAGAATCAGGTTGGTCAAGCGATGTGGCTAAATGCAACCCATATGGTATGGGCTTTTTAAGCACTTTGTTTGCGTGCGAACACATCACAATTCAAAGTCAGCATCAAAGGCTCTCAGCAAGTACTGAAGACATCGTTTCAGGTCAATCTATCGAAATCGAAGATAGCCTACGCGGTAAAGGTACATTGATTCAAATGGAAGGCATTTCCGACGCTTTATTTGGCTATTTAACTTCTAGCAAATATGACCGTGAGGTTGATCGAATTGGTGAAGGCTATGAAATTGACGTCGTTCTAAATGGAGTTCTGATGTTTAAACATCACTCAAGAATGACTTTAGAAAGTTCGACCCAATACATCGAGCACAAATTCGAATACGGGAGTATCTATTTTGACACTAAACACAACGGTTTATCTTGGCTGGCATACCTGCAAGGCGCACTGATTTCTAGCACCAATGCGGTCACCAGTTCAAACCAGTTAAACCCTCATCATATCGTTCACTTGAACGACGATGTAAAAGCAAGAATGCCTGATCGAGCTGAATTGTTAGATGCAGAAACTGTCAAGCAATCAATTCTAACGAGTGTTCAAACCCTGATGATGCAGTTCCTCCAAAAAGAACTGAAACGTCTTGGCCAGTCGTTTGCGTTCGACCGTTTACTATGGAGAAAAGCCGTTAACTATGCCCCTCAAGTTCTCAACACCGTTGACTATTTAACGAAGCGAGAGATTGGGGAAAGCAAAAGTTACGAGCTCGGACTCGCTGGATATGATGGCGTAGAACATAGCCAACTTAAACAGCCGATGTCTCGCGCTGAAGTGGAATCATCTTTACTCTTTGCGCTCCCGGAGCATGATAGTGAAGGCGAAACCATCAACATCAACTACCTGATGTATTTAGAAAATGTGTTGTTTGTCGACGTGAGGGGCTTGCATGCAGACCATTGGATCCACCAGTGTGAAATCCGTGAAGTGAGTGAACTCGATGTCAGTATCGAATTGGTTAACCCTACTTCGGTGGCCACACTCAATGGCAAGTATTCAATACCTATCGTTCTGTGCGACCAATACACTCTGAAAGGTGAATATGGACAGGTAGTAATAGAAACGGATGCCGTAGTTGTGTCAGGTGATGAATTTGATTATGGAACGTTGATTATTCCAGAAAAAGAAGATTTATCGACCGCACTAGGGATCTATGCCGATTACGATGATGAATGGGGATGTTTTTGTGAAAGTGACAAAGACCACGACAATTATCTGCTTGAGAAGTTGTACAGCAACCTCAGAGCGTCAAGCCCTGAAGTGTTGATTGAAAAAGTGCTTGATGAAGCGTTCAGGGACTCTGGCATGAAGCAAAACCTCAACAATCTGAAGTTCACTGTTTCGTTTTCAGGAACTGACATTATTGTTTCAGAAAACAAATGATCGCACTAAACCCTCTACTCAAGCTTACTGCCAGTAGAACAACTCACTATGGAGTCATAAATGGACACAGTAAATGACACATTCACCGACTACATCATCGACCACTCTTTTGAAATCGGTCGAGGATACGGTCCTGACTGTCAAGTTGAGATGCTGCATCAGATATTGCATACACTTGGACCTGCTTTAGATACACACAAGCTGGTGAAAATTCTAGAAGGTAATAAGTTCATGAGCTACTTACGTTCAGAGGATGAAGAACAAAGACAGTTCATTCTCGGGCAACTGAAAGAGACGCTTACGAAATAATCACCTCACACTAACGACAAAGCTCCCATATGGGAGCTTTTTTTTTGGTTCGACAATAGACCGCAGGGAAAGTCAGTATCGTGTTATAGCAAGGGCTTTTATTACATGGCTGCTTGACCACCAGCATCAAAAGATAATTATGACACTGAGTTTATAGTAGGACGCGTCCTACTACCCAAAAACCGCCCTAACCAAACAAAGTTTTGCTGAACTCTTCTAATTGAGCAATCTGCTCAGGCGTTGCATTGTTCAGTTCAATTTTCGACTTTGTTTTACTCACGACTTGGAATGATACCGATACCTTCCCATTCTTTGCCCACGATTGAGGTTCCTTATTAATGCCTCCCGATTTAGGAGAAACAGGACTCCAGTCTTTCAACCGTGCAATGAGCTCTTTGTTCACTTCCTCTGCATTCATGGCTTCGAATTCTGAGCGGTTTTCGTCAATCCATCTCGTGAAGGCACTTTGCGTCACTTCACTCTCTGAAATTGTACCGACCAGCTTACGAATGAACTTCGCATCGCGGCTACTAAAGGCATAATTGGAAAACAAGCTCTTAAGATTGTCCGGCATCGAGTAGATAGCGAGGGAGAGTGAGATGTCTGATTTTTCGTATAGACGTTCTTTCTCTAATTTGTACGCCGACCAATCATTCACTTCCATCAAACGAGAATAGAGCTTACCCTTTTCGTAGTAATTGAAAGACGTTTTGATGTCAGACGACGCCACCAGCCAGGTAATGGTTTCAGGTGTTGGGATTTGATCTAATATTTCAAAGTCCAGCCCCACTTTTTTATCCATGGCAATATCAGTACGACATGAGCCATCCACGACATAGATCAGGCCATCTTCACCTTGGTATGCAAGGACAGGTGAAATTTGCATACCGAACTCGATTTCATCACTCATCTTGTTGAGTTGAATCGTATTGCGGCTCGACTGTTCACGAACGTTGTCCACGTCAATTCTAACCAAAGTCATAATCTCATCGTATGACAAGGTACGTTGGATAGCACGGTAGCTTGTACCATCAATGGACTTAATCTCACGACCTGTTTGCGTAAAGTCCAGCTTCTTAGTCTCAGTTAAAAACTCTTGAAGACTAATGCCGCCCTCCTTTAGCGAAGCTTCAATGGAAGCCAACTTCCCCTGTGCTAAGGTCATAGTGGTTTCGCGCTCATTACCACCCATGAAGGCTTGGGGCTTGCGTTGTGAACTCGACACACTCTCCACTTCAGGTTCAGTGATTGAAGGTGATTCTTGTGCGGCCTTAGCAGCGTTAGCTGCAGCGATTTTCTTTAGACGGTTATTGGCCATGATTATTGCTCCTCACCTTTGTCCTGTTGTTTCCAAACGTCCGTTATCAGCTTATGAATGTCGGCCACGACTTCTTTACAGTTCGCCTGTGCCGCTTCTAACGCTTTGCCTTTCTTACTGTCCATTGACCTAGAGAATTCGAAAACACTGCTATGCTCAGACGCACAACGTTTTACAGCTTCACTGTGTTTCATTTTGGTCGACAACACTGCATCACCAAACTGACTGACTAGAGCATTGAAAATGTCCAGTTCCGAGTCACTGCCCTTCCAATTGGAAATGACAATCTTCGCAAAATCGTAGCCTTGATGACCTTTAGCAATGAAGTTACCAATGATGCTATCCAGATATTGAAAGTAGGCGCAGGTCGCATCGGTATCATTATGTTCAGCCTTACACGGAATCAACACGCTAGTCGCAGCGAAGTAGCTGTTCAACGTAGCAAAGCCCAATGAAGGCGGCGTATCAATTAGGATAATGTCAAACTCACCGTCGAGAGCATCTAAGATGTTTTTCAAACGGGTTGTAGGGTCAACGTTCTGTCCCGCTAATTGGTTACTGGCACTCAAAGATTCCGAGTCTCTATCGGACTGAGACGCAGGGATGATTTTCAGATTGGGGATGAGCGTATCTGAAACGGCGTTACGTACCTCTTCCTGAAACGTGTCTGTATTTGGATCAAGTGCCATCAAGTCGCCAATGCTGGTGCGAGCGTCTGAAATATACTTAGCACCATTTCGCTCAATGTGTTTGGTTTCGTGTTTATGAACTGGAGGGTAGAAACTCGTCAGGGTTGACTGACCATCCATATCAATAAGACAGATCTTGTAACCAACATGATAGTTAATCGACAAACCTGTCGCTATTGCATTGGCCAGTGACGTTTTAGATACCCCGCCCTTTTGGTTTTGAACGGCAATGATCTGCGTCTTTTGTTTCGCTGTTCTTTGGAATGGTTTGTGTCTTTTCTTAAGAACGGTGGTATTCGGCATGTTATCGCGGATCAAGTACAGCTCTTCAAGAGTCAGGTAGTACTGAATACCAACCTCAGCATAGCGTTTAGGATCGATACCTAACGCTTTCGTTAAATCGGTCAATACCTTTTGAGAACATTCGAGGTACTTCAATGCCTCAGCTTGTGTGAATGAACGAGGTTGCTTTTCATTTGTTTCGCGGCGCAATTCCAAGAATTTAGCACCTCCGTCCCCAAGTTCGTCAACTAATTCAAGCGTCTTGAGCTGTTTCTCTGTCATTGTTCCCATAGCAATATCCACCAGTGGCCTGTTTGAAAGCTAGTATGAACCAATATTAAAGGTAAGAAAAGATATAATAAGTCAATTTTGGATAAATTCATTAAAATTCGACTTACGATACAGTTTTAAACTAATGATGTACTTTTCTGCAAAAGATAGGGGAACGATAGAGAAAAAAATAAACACAACAAAAACAACAACTTAAAATAGTAGGACGCGTCCTACTATTGTATTTATCGGCCATATTGTGCAATTCATAAACGGGCGTGAGTGAGAAGTAATGGGTTTGAAGCCACCACTAACATCCAAAAAGTCAGCTCTGCGATACATAAACGCGGGAACTGACTGAATGTTAGGCTTCAATGTATGAGAAAGAAATTTTGTTGTAGTAGTGACCAAACAGGTGTGTTGAGAATGTGGAAATGCCAACAAGATGAAAGCAAACCAGAATGAAGCTAGTCACACCAAACAATCAAAATCTCTTACTATTCTGTCATGATGACAGATTAGAACACGGGTGAAATGCCGGAGATATACTCTACGACACTTGCTCCATTAGGTATTCAAAAGCGGTTTCTACCTGTGCTTCTGTCATCGAATCAAATTCAAAGCGTTCGATCGATTCAATTAACTGACTGGGTACAGGTTGTGTGTCGTGATCAGAGTGAGTGCTCGGCACTTTAGTTGTATTCATGTATCTATCACCTTCTTGTCTTTGATGAGTAGATACTAAATCAACAAAACACCCCCTCCCCCCATATTGGCGTTAGGTAGGCATAAACAGGAGCCGAGAATAGAAAACGGGGGGAGATTGGCTTTGAGGTGCAGCACCGAATCTTAAATTGTCGCCTCTAGCTGGCTTGAGGAGGACTCTTCATCGAGACAACTAGAGTGGAATTGATAGCTAAAGACTTTCACTAATTCTTGCTCACGAAAACTCGCCACAACAGCAATTTGGTAACCCATCGTAAAGAAGTCGTCATAAGAATAAGGGATCTGTGTTAATCGCTCACCGGTATCAGTAAAGCCAAGTACCCATGTATTGGTGCTTGAATCGAAATCAATGATGGTCAGTAGAATTGAGCGTCTTGCATCGAATCGATACACAGAATTGGTGGCCATGGAAAAGGCAAACCCAAATTCATCGTCCATAGTAGGTTCAACGGGGACACGAGCATCAGCAAACACCTTACAGGCAGACAGCTGACTAAGGAGAGCTTCAGAACTGCCTTCTACTTTATTGAAGAAACCAGATATCGCTCCGAGGCAAGTATACCCGCGTTTATTCGCCATCTTTGCAAGACCAGGTAAATCAGATTGAGCTTCACTGTCAATCAGAATCGCAATTTCTGTCTTCACCACCGTTTTTCGCCATATCGGTACTAACGACATCCAATGGCTCATAGGAAGACCGGTATACCCTTGTTCAGTTTTCAACGTTGCAAAATATCCAGAATCCACAGGGTAAATGGTCAGAACAGCTAGGGTAAAATTACTTGTGCCAGAGGTAGGAAAAAAACTGCAATCTGAATTGAAACATGTCGTGGAGTCAACAGAGAGGATGTCGTTATCTATCCAAGACATTGACGCCTCGGGAACTCGAAAACGGACCAGTACATCTCTTTCACGCACTGCCTTATATTCCTTGGGAAGACCTAACATAGACATATGTGGCAAGTTAATGTCATCAGGATGTGTTTGCAAACTCTTCACGACTTGCTGGTGGATATACACATCGGCCTGCTCTTGAGTACACTCAACTTCTTTGACAGAGCCGGTATCGCTGCGCTTAGTTTTGTAGATCAGTTTTTTGGAGCGACCACTCACTACAGAATGAGTGAGGAACACATTCTTCTTCCCTTGCGTGATGATATTCGCAGTAGGCAGTCGCTCAGGTTCGTTGTAAGTTTCAGTGTTCGTCATTAGTGCCCCCACCCGCCCATAAAGCCATCAGAACCAAGAGTGGTTGGCGATGGGTTATCAGTTGACGGTTGTTCCGTTGCATCTTGAACCGGAGGAATAAATTCCATTTTTGGTCCATCAGTGGAACCTGCACGCTTAATAAAATCAGCAGCAGACTCACCTGTGTGTGAAACTACCTTCGAAGTACACACAGTATTGGTGTTCTTGATTGGCTGTCCAAAGGTGTTAACAGGAACGTTGTTTTGGTTTGAACTTAATAATTGCTTCTCTTTCTTTCCACGAGCGATCTCGTGGTCCATGGTGGATTTCATGTTCGTCCACATATTATCTTCTACGCTCATTAGCGTTTTAATACGACTGCGGTAATGAGGCTTATCGAAACCGAGTTGATTGAACAACAAGCGCATCATTCTACGAATTGCAGATTTCTTACGCATCTGACCAACAAATGCAGTATTCCAAACCGACTGGTTAGAACTGAAACTCATAGCCGCCATAAGCTCTATCTCATCCAACTCTTCACGGGATAGTGCTTCACAATAAACATGCCCTCCCAGTGTCTCCCCAACAGCATAAGCACATAGTAAGTCCCCACTTGCATAGGCACCTTGAGAAGTATGCTGAGGCAGTGAACGAGAGCCATGATAGACAAATTGGTCATTGCTAAAAACTTGATCCGCTGTAACTTGCGCCATTTCACCTGACTCGAACGCTAAGTGAATCAGTCCGTGGTATGTCGGCATGAATTCCAACACGAAGAAATTCGATACATAATCGTGACGATACAAAAAGGTGCCGTGATTCAAGCCTTCCTCAACAGACAAACCAATGGTCGCTTGGTTCAGTATGCTCCAATACACTGAGTTCGCATCCATATTAGAGGTAATCGACTCACCAAAGCTTTCCAGAATGTATGCGACATATTCCAGCTCTAAGTCTGTATCAAGACCCGATTGGTTCTCAGCAACGATAGTCGAAAATTGAGGACGTGCAGCCTCGACTGCTTGTAATACTAGTGATTGATTAGTCATGATAGCGCCCTCCAATTAACGGCAGTACTTCGGAATAGTGATAGAAGTGATTCCTGATAGATTCACGCGTTTTGTCCATACGCCTGTAGAAAGGCAAGTCGCCAATGTATGTAGCCCATCTTTGAACTTAATCATCGATTCTTCCTTTCTTTGTAAGTCATAGACTTCACATAAATCAGCATCGACATACTCAATGCATGCAAACAAGAAGGCACCCAAGTTCACCTCAAGCAAGCTTGCTACGTAGGTATAGAACGCTTCTTGAATGTGATATCCCAAGTTACCCGCTTGCTTGGCAAACGCATCAGGGTCCGTACTCGCAGTTGTTTTTACATCAACGGCAATACAGTCGAAGCGTAGCCAGTCAAAGCGACACTTAAGCCACAGACCAGTTTCTGGGCAGCGAGCGATAAAGGAGATCTCTGGTAACCCGTCTTGAATCAATGCATCTGCATCAACATTATCTCGACATGTTTCGTGTACGCGGTGTGCATCGTCCCAGACAATGGCATCAATCGCTTTTTTACCTTTATGGATAGTCTTATTGTTGTGCTCTTCTAAAACCGTATCCCAAAATTGCAGGGTCGGTTCTACTGCCAATAACTCTTTCATCAAACGCTCTTTATTAGCGCTTTTTGGCACATTAGGGATGTTAAGCTTCTCAACAAGCGCTTGCATTTCTGCGACCGTTCTAAGGGCATTTGGGTAATCAGCTGGCACAATATCGCGGTAATACCGGTCATAGAACCCATGAGGCTCTAGGACCAACTCATGACCATAGGTGCCTGCATCAAAGGTGCGTTGCAGCGACTTCGACACGGTTCTACCACGGTCAATATCGCTTATGTATTTTCTGTAAAAGTGGGCAGGGGATTTCTTTACAAGCAGCTTCAACTGAGATGAAGAATACGCGGGTAGGGCATGGTAAACCTCGTTCTCCATACCAATGTAAATCCCCTCGATGAGCTCATCTTTTTCGTCGAGCCAGCTCGGGGACCCATCTTTGTTGTATGCCTTAAGCACATCACAAGTACTACCATCAAATTTGAATGGAGTAACCGAATCTCTTAGCGAGCTAATCATTTCAGTAATCATAATATGCCTTATTAAACTTGTTTGTGATGTTATGAATATACATCACGAAATCCGTTTTTTAGTAGTAATCTCCCCCCACTTTGAAAATTAGCGATTTCACCTTGAGCCCTTATATATCAATGTCTTTGAAAGAAATCCTAACTGTCTAAACCAGTCCAAAATCGGTGTATAACCAATGATGACAGAATCAAAAATGGACAACGAAAATGCTAGGTATGAACTATGTAATTCCATACGCCAAACACAGAACAAATACTGGCAGTGGCGCAGGTGTTCCGTTGATATTGAAATCGAAAGGGCTCGCAAATGGTGAAGGACTTTATGGTGATTGCTTTAACTTGCCGATACAGCAAGGCGGGGTGTGGTTGAAAGAAGCCGAAATGGAATCAATGCTCACGAGCACGCTGGTGGAGCTCGGTAAGATACCGAAGAAATTTATAATCACCCGGTTGAACTTAGGACCAAAGGCTGTTCCTGATGAGTTGTTTCTCAATATCTTTGCGAGACATTCTCTGCCCTCAAATGTGAAGCTCAATGGTGTTTGGGCAAGAACGCTTATCCCCGAGTCGCCGTTTGTACTTTCTGTTATCGACCTGCGTGGCCAGAAGTGTGAATTATCCGTGACGGAAAAAGTCAGCCTGCTGCTGGGCAATGTATCCGGAGAAGTCGCGATACTGTCAGACTCCCCTTATACGACCTTTCCAAAGTGCCAATATCAAGCCAAGATGCTGAAAGCGGATTATGACAATGATGGCCGTGTAGCTGGGCGGCTATTGAATTTTGAACAGCTACAGCTTTCTAATGCGGCTGCGCTTTTGATCGATGAATCTACGAAACCAGAAAGACTTCAACAAGTGCTCCATTGGTGTGAGTTGTATCAAATAAAGGTCCGAAAGATAGACGCACGGCACGGTCAACAATAAATATTGTCAATTAACGCCCGAAAATTGGCTCTTTAATTGAAAACATCGTTTGAGGGAAACGTTACCTTATTACCGTCTTTACGTTTATTGGTAACTCTATGATCCACTTCCTAACTATTGCTGCCGCCATTTGGGTACTTAAGTATCTGATGGAGCGCTTCCAAAAGAGCAGAGTACTCGTGTTTATCACGGGAATAGTTGGTGTACCTTTACATGAACTCGGACATTACCTGATGTGCAAATTGGTTGGGTTTAAGGTAACCGAAGTGAAACTGTTTCAAATGCCGACTCAAGATAATCCCGTGCTCGGCTACGTAAATTACGAATACCCAATGACCATCTCCGGTTCAATTCGAAAAGTAATAGTCAGTATTGGCCCAATTTTCACAGGCATCGTCGCACTGTATTTCCTCTCACCACAAGTGACACCGTATCTTTTTAATAACAACACAATTGACCTAACGTTGTTCATGAATAAAGCAGGGTGGCAACAGTGGTTTCTCATCTGGGTTTTATCTTCAGTAACACTGCACATGCTTCCATCTCTCACTGACATCAAAATCGCAATGGCTGGCTCACTGTGGATTGGGGTGTTTACTTATGTCGGCTTAATCTACGCAGCTTCACACACAACAACCGTTCTAAGCAGCGTCAATATCTATCTGGAAGAAATGGCAGGTTTGATGAGTGTTGGGGCAATCATCGCAACAGTCCCAGTCGCTATAACGCTACTTCAATTTATTTTCTCAACTATGAGTTCGCGTATGTATAACAAAAGCGTTAATTCATTAAAAAGAGACTAGACCAATGAAAATGACTCAAAAGAAAACATTAGCTGCGTTCATGATTTCAATCATGGCAGTCGGTTGTGCATCTAACGACATGACCAAATTGGAAGTAGAAAAGGCGAAGCATGACGCAACGGTTGACCGTGTGGATGAGACGCTGAGTAACATTCCTTCTTGGTACATGAAACCACCGAAGTCTAACGGTGAAGGCTTTTTTGCAGCCGGAACAGGAATGAGTTCTGACTTAGACATGGCGGTAACTAAAGCGAAGATTAACGCTGAGTTTGAATTGGCCAAGAAATATCGCCAAATCGTATCGGGCAGTGAACGTGCGTACACATCAGAAACAACCAATTCAGCGACCACGGAAAGCAAAGTCGTATCGTTGACCGAAAAGACAATCGATAAGCTGGTGGCGAACGCACAGCTCTCTGACTATGACGTAACGGATACAGAAATTATCCGTGAAGGTACTCAGTACCGCGTCTACTTATTGTCATTCATGCCATACGATTCGAACAATGATGGCAATGATGACTTATTCCGTGACGTTCAAGCAGCAAGCGACATTGCTTTTAAAGACTTAGAGCGTCGTGTAGATAAGGCTACAAACGGCAACGCTGTTGAGTAGGGTGGTGCCGTGTGAAGGCTATCAATCATCAAATAACAACAGCAAGCGCCTATTACATCTGCATGAATACCATGCAAGACACATTCTATTGGATGTCATTTGCAGGTATGGGTTTCGCGATGTTAGGAGCATTACTGCCTGACATTGACACCAGACATAGCAGGGTAGGGCGCATTGTTCCGTTTTTGAGTATACCGATTGAAGGCATTCTCGGGCATCGAGGAGCGCTACATAGTTTACTTGCCGCGTTCGGGCTTTGGTTCTTATGTGCGACGTATGAGTTTCCTTGGGCATACTCGCTGACATTTGGCTATATAGGTCACCTGGTGGGAGATGCTTGTACCAAATCAGGCGTCAATTTCTTTTGGCCGATCACTACTCGGTATCGAGTGCCGCTGACGCCAGCAAGTAACGGCTTCTTTGAGGCGGTAACGACTGTTAGTTTTTTTTGTATAGCGATGTACATCGGAGTACAAAATTAAAGTGGTGAAGATTCGATCAATTTCAATTTGTTTGACCTAATAGTCAAGGCAAACAGTCATATCAATTTCAATTTGGTTGACCTAATAGTCAAGGCGAACAGTCATATCAATTTCATTTTGGTTGACCTAATAGTCAAGGCGAACAGTCATATCAATTTCATTTTGGTTGACCTTGCAGTCAGGGAGAACAGTCATAGATGGTTGAACCACAAAAGAACAACTGGTAAACACAAAACTGTTGAACACATGTTTCTATCTAACTGAAAAGAAATGGGGGAGACGCTTATATCGGTATGGATATCAGATTTAAGTTGAGTACGATTCATATCTGTATCAACTGAAGACTTCGTATAGTCACGCTGTACAG
>NZ_MCYD01000380.1:0-316 GCF_002876325.1 Vibrio sp. 10N.261.52.A1 | reverse complement strand
TCTATCACAAAACTCTTGAAAACCTCCTTTATTTAGTTGATGGCTGTAACGAATCCAACTTTCATTATTATCAGATGCTGGTAAGTTCACTGGTTTCTCAGCCTTATTTAGAAACTAGACAGCAAAAGTACAACTCTGAGAGTTCGACGTTTAACTTGATACACTATCAAGAAGTTATCGCGAGCTTGTTTAAAGAAGAGAATAGCTATGCATACTGAGTGACGCGTAGAGCATCAAAACATTGAAGCCTCCGAATTTAGCTCAGCAATGATCTTATCTTAAAACGCAAAAAAGCCACTCATAGAGTGGCTTTTTG
>NZ_MCYD01000379.1:0-557 GCF_002876325.1 Vibrio sp. 10N.261.52.A1 | reverse complement strand
GCATTTAACCTGTGGTAGTAAGTCTTTAGAGTAACCATCATTAGGTATTGCTTGCCCGTTCCGCTTAAACGCATTTTTATAGGTATTAATAAGGAGTATTTGAGTGAAAGGTAACTGTTTATGTGGCGCTGTCTCGTTTGAGTTGTCAGGCGTGTTACCCCTTATTTATCAATGTCACTGTTCATTGTGTCGCCAAGTCTCGGGGTCTTCATCAAATTCAGCTTTAATTATAAAAGAGTCGCAATTCAAATGGTGTACCGGCGAGCATCAAATTAAGTCATTTTCTACTCATTCGGGTTTTAAATCGGAGTTCTGTTCTCAGTGCGGTAGCCCTGTACCCAACATGAGTTCTAGCGGTGAATCTTATTGGGTTCCAGCTGGTTTGCTAACTGAAGCGGTAGATACAAAAGTTGCTGCCCATGTTTATGTTGGTTCTCACGCTAATTGGGATGTAGGTTTTGTTAACGACGGGATCCCTCAGTTTGAAACAATGCCAAGTGAACAAGATTGGTTAGCGCTAAGCGGGAAATAACTTCGTTAAGTGGGCTTTCCTTTTC
>NZ_MCYD01000378.1:0-437 GCF_002876325.1 Vibrio sp. 10N.261.52.A1 | reverse complement strand
CAGCTTTCTGGTGGTCAAAAGCAGAGAGTGGCGATTGCAAGAGCCCTAGTTAACGATCCGCAAATCATCTTAGCGGATGAACCTACGGGGGCATTGGATTCAAAATCCGGCGCAGAGATAGAGGCTTTGTTTAATCGTCTTCATGCACAGGGACGAACATTGATTATCGTGACGCATGATAATTCGCTTGCTGAACGAACCAAGCGAATCGTGACGATCAAAGACGGAAAGGTATTGTCTGACCGCAAAGGGCAACATTACTCAGCCTAGTGCGTTGATCTTTGACTAGAGGCTGCTCTATGACCTTAACTCTAGACCGCTCTTCGTTAATGGTATTTTGGCTGTGTGCATCTGCTAATGTGAAATAGGTATGGAGGTGCCATAATTAACACAGCTTTATTGAATACTCTGTATCTATTCTACTTACTCTATATACT
>NZ_MCYD01000377.1:0-226 GCF_002876325.1 Vibrio sp. 10N.261.52.A1 | reverse complement strand
GACCTTTCGTGGTTAAATCAGCTCGAAAGCTCAACAGACTCTAGTCTCATTTATCAAAACGAAACGTGCTGTAAAAAGGATCTCAAGCAAGTAAATGCTTGCTTCATCGGGCTCTGGCTAAGCAAAGCTGATATTCAGACAACAGATAACAATTAAAGTTGGCATACAAACAACAAATTTTCCAACTTGTTGTTTGTGTTAATTAACTCATTAACTTTCTAGTTCG
>NZ_MCYD01000376.1:0-494 GCF_002876325.1 Vibrio sp. 10N.261.52.A1 | reverse complement strand
ACAAGGCCGAGGATTTGCCGTCGTAGCCGATGAAGTAAGGACTCTCGCTAAGCGTACCCAAGATTCTGCAAGCCAGATTGATGAGCTCATCACCTCGCTACAACGTGGTGCCAAAGACGCACTAGAGTCAATCAAAGAGAGTCACAGCACGGTTTCCGATGCTTCAACTCAGGCACAACAAGCTTCTCAGAACTTACATGTGATTAACCAACACATCCAAGATTTGAATCAGGCCAACAGCCAAATTGCAGTATCTGTAGATGAGCAAGATTGCTTGACCAAGTCACTGGGTGAAAACGCGCAAGGTGCCAATACCATCGCGCAGAGCAACCAAGAGTCTGTAAGCAGCATTTCTGGCGCAGCGAGCGACTTAACCGAAGTTGCTCATCACTTAGAAAACCAAGTGAATCGATTTAGAACCTAGCTAACTTTCTGTCTCTGTTATTTAGAGCCTCGCTTATTGAAAACATAGCGAACACGGTTTATATAATAAG
>NZ_MCYD01000375.1:0-285 GCF_002876325.1 Vibrio sp. 10N.261.52.A1 | reverse complement strand
GATGACCAGAATGCTCAGGGTAGCCTTGTGAATTCGGATACTGAGCCGGACTTTGCTGCGGAGCTTGTTGTGCAGGTTGCTGCTGCATCGCTTGAGGAGCCTGCTGCATCTGCGGCTGTCTCGGAGCGGCCGTTGGCGCTGGTTGACTAACCGGCTGAGCTTGACTCTGAACCGGCGCAGCAACAGGGCTCGTCGACTGAGTAGAGATCGCCGTTGCGACATTTTGCTCTGCAGGCCTAAATGCCAACATGCGTAAAACCACCATCTCAATACCAACACGTGCGG
>NZ_MCYD01000374.1:0-300 GCF_002876325.1 Vibrio sp. 10N.261.52.A1 | reverse complement strand
ATATTCCTATTTAAGGGTAGGAATAGGAATAGAAGCTGAGCCCCATTTTTATCAAAAGACCGCCGACTCGTTAAAGCCTGCGGTCCTAAATTTGATTAAAGACCTGCTAGTTTCGCAGTGTCTTCAGCAATTACTAGCTCTTCGTTAGTAGAGATAACCATTGCAGGGATACGGCTGTTAGCTGTAGTGATAGTACCTTCGCCGCCGAAACGAGCTTTAAGGTTAGCTTCACCGTCAACTTCGATGCCGAAGATGCCTAGGCGGTTTAGAACCATTTCACGGATTGGGCCAGAGTTTTCG
>NZ_MCYD01000373.1:0-413 GCF_002876325.1 Vibrio sp. 10N.261.52.A1 | reverse complement strand
TTATTACTTAATTGATATGTAGCTATAATGTCCTCTTACCGCGGTAGGTAAAGATTTTCTCGTTTATGTATTGAGGAGGGCTTATGGCCGTAGGATGGGCTGGAGACGACAGTGTCAGCCAGCAAATACAAAACACCATCGATGATGAGATCTCTCGTGTAAGAGGGAACCTTCGAGGTGGTGAGAGTTTGCGTTATTGTGATGAGTGTGGCGACGAGATACCAGAACAAAGACGACTCGCGATAAAAGGCGTTCGTTTGTGTATCGAATGTCAGTCATTATTAGAGCATGACGCACATCGACATTCATTGTTTAACCGTCGAGCAAGTAAAGATAGTCAATTGCGTTAAACTGACGGATATCTTCAAAATAGATAAGGCCTTACTTTTATGTAAGGCCTTTTAGTTTTATTA
>NZ_MCYD01000372.1:0-447 GCF_002876325.1 Vibrio sp. 10N.261.52.A1 | reverse complement strand
ACTTTAAGGAGAAACCATGGGCAAACAGGAAGTCAAAACGCGTTCTGGAGAACGTGTTGCCGTTGTCGCTGGATTACGAACCCCATTCGCTCGACAGAGCACAGAATTTAGTCAAGTGCCTGCGGTCGACTTAGGCAAAATGGTTGTGAGCGAAATGCTTGCAAGAACAGATGTCGATCCTGCGCTTATCGAACAAGTCGTGTTCGGCCAAGTAGTGCAAATGCCAGAAGCACCGAACATCGCGCGTGAAATCGTGTTGGGCACAGGCATGGATATCAATACTGATGCCTACAGTGTAACTCGAGCATGTGCGACCAGTTTCCAAGCTGCAGTTAATGTGACTGAAAGCATAATGGCTGGCACGATTGATGTCGGCATTGCTGGTGGTGCAGACTCTTCTTCTGTATTGCCTATTGGCGTTTCCAAAAAGCTAGCTGCAAATTTATT
>NZ_MCYD01000371.1:0-458 GCF_002876325.1 Vibrio sp. 10N.261.52.A1 | reverse complement strand
CTCTATGCCAGTATCAAAGTCATAGAATGTTTGAGTCTCAGTATCGAATGCCGATACTTTGACTGTTACCCCTTCCGTAACCCAAGATTCATTGTAATCGACGCAAAACAGGGTATGTTGCGAGGCTCTCAACGCATCGAATGAAGAGTAGGGGCGACTTTTGTCTATAAGCGCACTTTCCCCAATGTAATCGTAGCTATTGGTATTTAACTTATTCACGACGCATCCAACATTCATATCATAACCATTAATTTGTGGGCTGCGCTTACTTGTGCCGACGGTATTGCCTACAGAATTAGTAATGTCGTATTGGCTTTGCGTCGAGGCTAGCTTGTCTCCTACTGGCGTAACAAATGAAAAGTAGTTTGGCTGTGTACGGTCGATCCCTGCTAGTTTGCCATCAACCACTCTCAAGGAATCATAACGTGAATTCGTATCGTGATAGTCAAGTTCCTGAT
>NZ_MCYD01000370.1:0-2982 GCF_002876325.1 Vibrio sp. 10N.261.52.A1 | reverse complement strand
GATAATTATAACCTTATCTCATCAGTTACAGAAAATCACGGGAGAAACATATATGAACAAAAAACAATTTTGGGTAACCGCGATTTTATCCTCCCTCACCATGGCAACCATCATGTCTGGGTTAATTTCTGGCTATAAAATGGGATTCAGCCACGATTGGCCGCCAATCTGGTTACAAAGCTTCTTCCTTGCTTGGCCGTGTGCCATTGTGCTGAATCTTACAGTACTCCCTTTGATTCGAAAGCTATCTGAGTGGATTTGTCGACCGCGCACGCTTTGCTAATCAGTGCTGTATTAACGGACTCTTTGTTAGCAAAAATACGGAACGATGATCAAGGCTTGTTCAATACTCAAAGCATAAAAAAACCGAGCACTAGGCTCGGTTTTTTATTAACTATTGTCACTGTAAAAATTACAGCTCAGCGTTGTGGTAAACCTGCTGAACGTCATCACAGTCATCAAGAAGGTCTAGGAACTTCTGGAACTTCTCAGAATCTTCTTCCGCTACTGGCGTCATAGTTTGAGGAACGAAAGTGATTTCCTCAACATCTAGAACTAGCTCAGGGAACGCGTTAGTTAGTGCAGTCTTCGTTTTGAAGAACTCAGTTGTTGGAGCGAATACAGTGATTACACCATCTTCTAGCTCTACATCTGTTACGTCTACGTCGTCCATCATTAGTGTTTCTAGGATGATCTCGTCATCTTCACCTTTGAACTGGAATACAGCCTGGTGAGCGAACATGTGAGAAACAGAACCTTCAACACCGATTTTCGCGCCAGTTTTAACGAAACATTGGCGAACGTCTTGGAAAGTACGGTTACCGTTGTCAGTTAGACAGTCAACGATTACGCTTGTGCCGCCTGGGCCAAAGCCTTCGTAACGAGCTGGAGCGTAGTCTTCACCACCGCCGCCGTTTGCTTTGTCGATCGCTTTGTCGATAACGTGTGCAGGAACTTGGTCTTTCTTCGCTTTAGCAATAAGGTGCTTAAGCGACAGGTTCATGTCTGGATCTGAACCACCATTCTTCGCACACATGTAAATTTCTTTACCGTATTTGGAATAAACTTTAATTTTTGCGCCAGCAGTTTTAGCCATTGAGGCTTTGCGCACTTCAAAACTTCTTCCCATCGGGATCTTCTCTCTGATTCAATTAACGGGGCAAATTCTAGCAAATTACTGTGTCATTTCAATTCTACAGCTTTGCTGAGCAAGGTTTGTCTGCGGTTATGCGACGCCCATTACTCGTTTGTATTTTTCTACAGACTGTTCAAACCACGCCTTTTCATCTGGGTCACCGAGCTTCATTGCTTCTTCAACAATGGCTTCAGGGCCACATTTAGCCTGCTTCAATTTCCATACTAGAAACGATGCCTGCTTATCCAGTTCGATTTTGTTTTTCTCGCTGGGTGGAAGGAGTGAAAGGTTGATAGACATTAGTCGCCTTCGTCTGTAATACACTTGGCCGAGAAATATATCATAGAGCAGCCTCATAAAACCAATACTATGAGTAGTAGAAAGGATTTATGAGACAAGAAACCAAGCAAGTGCTGATGCAGGTCAAGTTAGTTTAAGAGAACTTATGCCCCTTGATGAGAAAGTATCACTTATTCGACTCACCAAATGAGCCGAAGAATGAGGTATTCGAATCACAATGGCTGGAGAAGTACTTCTCCAGCCCAGAAGGACTATTCACTCTCCGCGAACACATCGCAGCGTGAGGCGCAGATGAAGTCATTTTTGTGCAGGCCTTTGATTGAGTGGCTCCACCAAGTGACGGTGACTTTGCCCCACTCTAATAAGATAGAAGGATGATGGAACTCTTCTTCTGCCAACTCTGACACTTTGTTGCTGAATGCCCATGCTTGCTTGTAGTTTTTAAATTTGTACACCTTCTCAAGCTGCGGAATGCCGTCTCTTTCGATGATTTGCCAGTCAGACAACTCCAACAAAAGAGACTGCTGCTCATCTTTACTCAGGGCAATCGCGTCAATACTGCAGGCTTCGCATTTTAATTCATTCAACATGTGTCGGTTCCTTGGGTTCAAAAAGTGGTGGTAGTAACCCCGCTTCAATTGCGAGATCAGCTTGCTGTAACAGGTTTTCTTGACTGATTTGAAATAGCTCAGCCAGATCATTAATCACATAATATTTCGGTTGCATGATGTCGATGCGATAAGGGGTTCTTAGCACCGTTTGTAAATCAAAACGCTCACGAACGGCCAAATCCCCTTCTAGCGCATAATTGGTTTCTGCTGGAGAAGAGAGAATGCCGCCGCCGTAGATTTTCAATTTATCGCCCTCTTTTACTAATCCGAACTCAACCGTAAACCAATACAAACGGGCAAGATAACCTCGCTGTTTAGAGGTGGCGGCTTGGCCTAGCTTTCCATATTGCTCAGTGAAAGCGGCAAAATCAGGGTTAGTGAGCATGGCACAGTGACCAAAAATTTCATGAAAGAAATCTGGTTCCTGTAGGTAATCAAACTCGTCTCGCGTTCTCAAAAATGTTGCTACAGGGAATCGCTTATTAGCGAGCAAATCAAAGAAACGGTCGAAATCGATCAACGCAGGTACGGGCTGTACTTGCCAACCTGTTGTTTCCTTTAGAACTTTGTTTATCTCAGGGAGTTGAGGAACTCTGTCTAATGGCAGATCAAGCAGCGTCAATCCATGCAAATAAGCTTCACATGCGCGATCATCAATGACGTCCAGTTGCCTTTTCACCAAGTCGTGCCAAATGGCGTCTTCTTCGAGGCTCCACTCAACCCATCCCTCTTGGCTCACGGGCTTAGAATGATATTGAGTCATTACGTACCTCCTTTCGAATGTCTCCCTTTAAGCCTATCCCCACTCATTGTAAGCGCCAAATTTACGCTATTTTTCGAAATAGCTCTTTATGTAACATTTTATTTACATAAATATATCAAAGCCTTATTTCCCTGATCTTTTGACTTTGTAAAACCTTCATACCAGACTGAAAT
>NZ_MCYD01000369.1:0-255 GCF_002876325.1 Vibrio sp. 10N.261.52.A1 | reverse complement strand
CTCAGAAGACAGTGATATCAATAGTGATGATGGCTCGGCTTCTCATGAGCTGAGTGAATCGTCTGATGCTAATGAAAAGACCCAAGTGACAGATAAACAACCTCCTGAGGAGCATGCTAAGGCTAACGGCGAAAAAGGCTTGGGTAACCATATATTCAATAATGGGCCTACGAAGCAGGTCATAAAATCTTTGGAGGGTGTGACAGATGCTTTGAATGTCATGACTTTCGGAATATTTGCTTCAGGAACGCGACC
>NZ_MCYD01000368.1:0-283 GCF_002876325.1 Vibrio sp. 10N.261.52.A1 | reverse complement strand
GTACGAAGGTGGGTATCATCTAGATACATATGCTACGTTCAAAAAACAAACTGGTGGACTTATGCAAATTAGCCGCGAAATGGCACAAGCAATGGTTGGAACTCCTGAGGAATGGACAGAAAAGACATTTCTTGACATTGTTAGGAAAGTAAAAAGTGAAACCGGTGCTGAAATTACTTACCTAGAGGGTTACCCTAATCTCCAAGGCACACCTTGGTTAGATACAGGCGAAGAGATCTAACAAAATATTGGAAGCTCCTTGCTAAAGGAGCTTCTTTCAGCT
>NZ_MCYD01000367.1:0-228 GCF_002876325.1 Vibrio sp. 10N.261.52.A1 | reverse complement strand
TGGTAAACAGTAAACAAATACTTAAACATCAAGTGTGCTTCTAGTGGCACGTTATATTGGTTATGTTTAAGTTGTACCAACTTATGGGTTGGTTATGTCACCTTACAAAGCCGTTTATCACCTAGGTCGACCAGTTTATTGGTCAAAGTACTGCAGATTATGATTATTGAGTGTTTCCGCAGTGGAGCAGTAGTATATCTAAATAATAAGCATAAAGTAGAATACATG
>NZ_MCYD01000366.1:0-977 GCF_002876325.1 Vibrio sp. 10N.261.52.A1 | reverse complement strand
ATCCAAAACGGTGTAATGGTCGATGTTGATCCTGACCTATTCTCCCCTCTTCCACCTTACATCTCGACGCTGGAAGGCTCAGGTACAGCAGAGCTTCAAGCTAACCAAAAAGAGCGTGTTGAAGTGCTGCTCGCTTGTCAGTTAACCGAAGTCGGCACACTGAAAATGGAGTGCGTGAGTACTGAAGATGACTCGAAACGTTGGTTGTTAGAATTTGAAGTCAGAAACAAGCAAGGTGAAGAATCCGATAACTCTAAACTTCATCCAAGATTGGATGAGTGTAAAGAGCTGATTTCTCGCCTCTACAGCGGCAATAAGAAGAGTGCAGAATCGAAAGAGATCAAGACTCTGTCTAAAGATCTTGAGAAACGACTCGGTAAACGCGATGAGTGGGATTTCACCACCCTCCGTCATCTATTCGATAGCTTCTCGTTAGGTCGCAAACGTCGTCGTCGCTCAGAGGCACACGAGAAGAACTGGCTGCGTTTAGCGGGTTACTCGCTGCGCCCGGGCTTTGGTGATCCAACGGACTCATGGCGTATCGAGCAAATTTGGGGCCTTTATCAACAAAACATCCAGTTTAAGAATCACCAAGGTTGGACTGACTGGTGGGTCTTCTGGCGTCGTGTTGCGGGTGGTTTAAACCAAGAGCAACAAGAGACTATCTTGGCCGACATTGCTAAGTACCTTCACCCAGGTGCAATGAAGAACCCTAAGAGTGCTAAAGATGCCCAAGACAATGGTTATGAAGCCATGGTTAGATTGGCGGCATCCCTTGAGCAACTCGAAGTGGAAGACAAAGTGCTTCTTGCGTCTTGGTTCCTAAGCAAAGCGATCAATCAAAACCAGTTTGAACAAGCGCATTGGTGGGCGCTAGGTCGACTGGCTTCAAGAACCCCTTTGTATGGCAGCCAGCACAGTGTGATTCCTAGAGAGCAAGCTGAGCAGTGGTTACCAAAATTACTTGAGCAGAACTG
>NZ_MCYD01000365.1:0-377 GCF_002876325.1 Vibrio sp. 10N.261.52.A1 | reverse complement strand
TCACGACGTCCTGTGGCAACTTTTTTCCTTGGAGGCTCAAAGAGTTGCGGCATATCGATTTGCAAACCCATAGCCAATTTCTGCATCGCTTGGAACGTCGGTGAGATTTGTTCGTTCTCAATTTTACTCAGCGTAGAACGTGCCAAACCAGTGCGTTGGCTCGCCTCTTCTAACGTAATGCCCAGCTTGCTGCGGATATCTTTAATACGTTGGCCAAGCCTAAGTGGTTCGATATTCTGATCTAACGTCTCTTTCGCCAACGTTAAAGATGGGTACTCATCATAAATGTCTTCTGACATAGGTCCCTCATTTATTTCTTACTTCCTGTCTATTGATTTCATTGTTGCATGAAGCGCTTTGTTGATTAAAGAGCACAC
>NZ_MCYD01000364.1:0-401 GCF_002876325.1 Vibrio sp. 10N.261.52.A1 | reverse complement strand
CTATAAGAAATTCTAACTTTGTTAACTTATTTTGCAGTCACCCACAAAATCAGTGCATCTTCTGTACTAGTAGAAATCAACATATGCCCCATGTTGGCGTCGTAATACATGCTGTCACCTTCGCTCATGGGTACCGGCTCATAGAATTCTGAGTAGAACATCACATCACCAGAGATCACCATCAAGAACTCTTCACCATCGTGGCGAACCCAATCGTTATACTCTTCAAAGGTGCGTGCTCTCACTCGGCTCTTGAACGGCATCATCTTCTTATTCGAAAGTTCTGTCGCCAGCAGTTCATGCTCGTAAGTCGGAGTTGGGTGAGGTTTACCCTGGCCTGCTTTAGTTAAGTCACGACGTCCTGTGGCAACTTTTTTCCTTGGAGGCTCAAAGAGTTGCGG
>NZ_MCYD01000363.1:0-898 GCF_002876325.1 Vibrio sp. 10N.261.52.A1 | reverse complement strand
CTGACTTTATTATTTGTTTTGATTATGGATTTTCGACCAAGTTATCAAAATTTCGTACAGTTCAGATGATATGCATCAAGAACGCTAAATATACACTGTGTTACATAACCAAAAAGAGGTATAGGTCAAACAGGCAGAGGTTGAGGTTTGATTGGTGATAGTTTAGTAGTGCGGGATTTTCGTGCTTGGGCTGAATGTAAAAACAACAGCCCAAGCGAGCTAGGGCAACCATCGAACGATAGCCGTAGCAGGTTTAGAGGTTAGACACCAATAACTGTGGTGTCGCTTTTTGTTGCAGATAAATACTAAAGCGGCTGCCTTTGCCGACCACAGATTCGACGCGTATCTCGCCACCAATTTGACTTAAGATACTTTGAGACACAGATAAGCCTAAGCCAGTCCCGTCGCGTTTCGTTGTATAGAATGGCGAGAAGATGCGTTTTAACTGTTCTTCCTTGATACCACAGCCTTCGTCTTCCACATGCACGATAGCGCCATGAGACACGCCGTTTTCTACCCAATCTTCACTCGAGATTGTTAATGTTCCCTGCCCGTCCATTGCATGAATAGCATTCATTTGTAGGTTGACCAGAATCTGCAGCAGTTGGTTTCGATTTACTTCAACCGATGTTTTAGCGTTTAAGTTCGAAACGTAAACCATGCCGCGCTTTTTCGCCCCAGTTTTCACGAGCGTGATACTTTCATCGACGATCGGGTTGATGTGTTGCCAAGTGATCTCATCCTGCACGCCACCGTGTCGGCTGTATTGCAGCAAGCTTCGCGTAATATTTCGGATTCGGTCGATTTGCTCCATGATGGCATGGACTTCTTCTTCGACACGGCTTACTTCATCCCCTAGTTCAAATTTCATCAACTCAACGTTGCCAAGGATTACCGC
>NZ_MCYD01000362.1:0-285 GCF_002876325.1 Vibrio sp. 10N.261.52.A1 | reverse complement strand
AAATTACGTAGAAAACAGAGTATTTAGAAGTTTAACAGGCCGTCAAACTTGTTGTTCTCCCTGCTTTCTTAATTACTGCATTTTCCTTATTAACTCCTATACTTGTATCCGCCCAAACCACGTTGGTTTGGGCTTTTTTTGCCTGTGATTGGCGAGCCTTCGACACTAAATCCCTACAACAATTTTTCGATTGTTAAGGCTTTCATTTATTCGAATAGATGAAGCTTTAATCTTCCGATCAAGCAGCATCATTTTTGATTAGCTCGCCAAGCGCTGAAATACTGT
>NZ_MCYD01000361.1:0-425 GCF_002876325.1 Vibrio sp. 10N.261.52.A1 | reverse complement strand
CTTTCAACCTTGGAACATTATCGTGATTAAAAGAGTTACCACCAAGGGTGAATAATAAAAATATATTTGGCGCACTTTCCCAAAACTCAATAAGCTCTGAGATTAACTGTTGTAGCTGTACCCCTTCCACTCTTTGATATTTTGAAAACTGTTCCTTAAATCGATTTGTATGCTCTTCAATGAGCTGATCAAAAAGCTGTTCTTTATTATTGAAGTAATAAAGAATTAAAGCAGGACTTACCCCCGCAGATTTGGCAATTGAGCGAATTGATACTTTATTATAAGGCTGAGAAATAAATAATTTTTCTGCTGCACTTAATATTTCTTCTCTTTTTTCTTTTGGCATCAGATTATATCCCACCCGCTTGTTTACATTTACCGCACATTTTATAACTCTAAGAAACAATCTCAATATGAAAAAACAC
>NZ_MCYD01000360.1:0-312 GCF_002876325.1 Vibrio sp. 10N.261.52.A1 | reverse complement strand
AAAATATATGGGGTAGCATTGAAAGAAAACTTGCCTTCTTTAACAATAATTAGAAAGTTAGGTATGACAGCTGAGCCAACTGTTAACCTTTACGGTGATGTCGATAATCTGGAGACATATGCAATCGAAAAATTAATATAACCAAGCGTTCAGAATTGACTCACAACGCTTGACTTTTTTGCTGTGCGTTGAGTTTAGTGATTACGGCGGTTTGCAGTCGCTTAGGTGTTACGTTACTCCCCCTTAACTGCGCGTTATATCCATGGAGGCATTAAGTGATTAAAACGGAGCGTTTAGAACTCAGAATATTTA
>NZ_MCYD01000359.1:0-5372 GCF_002876325.1 Vibrio sp. 10N.261.52.A1 | reverse complement strand
ATCATTGATAGTGTCAATAGTACTTAAAATGGAATTCATGTTTTATCGACATTAATTCGGTAACAATTAACCCGTAAGGGTTTAAGTGGTGGTTATGAAATTGACAATGAATGATGTATGTCGCGCTGTGATTAGAAATTATCGTATGGGGCTTATTGCTGCATCCCTCTTGGTATCGAGCCAAGTTAATGCAGAATCGGTTTTATGTGATGCTACTCAGGCAAGTACCAATCAATTACCACAGCTAGAGCAATCATGTCCGATCGGTAAGGGTGTTTGGGGTAATAAAGCGCCTAAACGTCATTCAGATAACGAGCTGTTTTGGGTTCAATGTGGCTTTCTGAACAAGCCTTTGTCACTGAGCCAAGCAAAACCTCTTTACGGCAAAATTTCGACCAACGTATGGATGAAACCTGAGGGTGGTGATTATCGTTGTTTGATTGGTCCTTACTCTACATTTTCAGATGCAAGAAAAGATCTAGCTCAGGTTCGTAAGGTGCCAGGTTATGGCGAAGCCTTTATTCGTATGGTTGATAAGTCGCAGACCTCATCACAACCTATCGTGGCAAAAGCGGCCGAGCCTAAAGCAGCAAAACCGACACCGATTAAGGCTCCTATAAAACCTGCAACTAAGCCTGCAGCGAAACCCGTAGCTGCGAAGTCAGCGGCAGCAGTGACCAGTGCGGCTGCCATTCAGGCATTGCCAAGTGGTGGCAAAAATTCAGATAACGATCTAGATATTGAAGTTCGCGTGACGGCAAATGTTGCTGGTAGCCAATATGCGATCCCTTACCTGCTAGACCATGAGCAGCAGTTCTACATGGAGCAAGGTAAGCCTTGGAGTCGTTTGGATTACGGTAGTGCAGAGCTGGTATGTAATAAGCTCAACATGAAGCTGATGACTGAAAAGCAATGGCAGAGCATCCTAGGCTCAAAAGTGATGGAAAACCAGAACTGGCCAATGCACCTACCTTATTGGGGAGCGGATAAGAAAGGCCTGTTCACTAATGGTAACGTAAACCAACTCAAAGGCTCTTCACTACTTAACGTGATGTGTGTGAAGTAACAAGTCGGATTGAAACCTTACTTAAGCCTCAGCGATTGCTGGGGCTTTGTTGTTTTTAGGTCTCGTAATTCAAAGGCTAGGGGGACTTGGTTAAGCAGTGTATCGATAGCTGATGGCAGACGCCTTCAAATGAATTTGATCAAAAAGCACTAAAAATTGCTCAAATAGCGCTGTTGGTGCGTAGAAAACCATAACTCAGCAACAAGGTGATTGAGATTATGAGTTTGAAAAAACGATTAGAAGATGTGGCTCCTAGCTTCGAAGCTGGGGGGAAGTACGAAAAGCTCTACCCAGTGTATGAAGCATTTGCGACCATATTTTACACGCCAGGGAATGTGAACCGAGGTATAACCCATGTTCGGGACAGTATTGACCTAAAACGGATTATGATTCTGGTGTGGCTAGCCACTTTCCCCGCGATGTTTTGGGGTATGTACAACGTAGGTCATCAAGCCGTGATGGGGTTAACCGCTACCTATTCCGGTGCCGAGCTTGCTTCTATCATCGACAGTAGTTGGCGCTTATCGTGGGCGTTTGGTGATGCACCGTCCTTAGTAGCAAGTGGCTGGGGAAGTCAGATGTTCTTGGGGGCGCTCTACTTCTTACCTGTTTATGCCACCGTATTTGTGGTGGGGGGCTTCTGGGAAGTTTTATTTGCCGTTGTGCGAAAACACGAGGTGAATGAAGGCTTTTTTGTAAGCTCGGTACTGTTTGCACTTATTCTTCCGCCAACTATCCCGCTGTGGCAAGCCGCTTTGGGTATCACCTTTGGTATTGTTGTTGCCAAGGAGTTGTTCGGTGGTACAGGGCGAAACTTCCTCAACCCTGCACTGGCGGGGCGAGCGTTTCTTTACTTTGCTTATCCTGCCAATATGTCCGGAGGCTTGGTATGGGTTGCCGCTGACGGCTATTCAGGAGCGACACCGCTCAGCCAATGGTATGAAGGCGGTGGCTCGTCGCTGATCAACAACATGACAGGTGAGGCCATCACTTGGATGGATGCCTTTATCGGTAATATTCCGGGCTCGATGGGTGAAGTTTCTTCACTACTCATTATGCTGACTGGTGTGATTCTGATTGTCATGAAGATAGCATCTTGGCGTATTGTGGCTGGTGTGATTGTTGGTCTTGTGGTGACGTCGAGTCTACTGAACTGGATTGGATCGGATACTAACTCAATGTTTTCGATGCCGTTTTACTGGCACTTCGTATTAGGTGGTGTCGCGTTTGGTACCTTCTTCATGGCGACCGATCCGGTATCTGCCGCATTCACTAATAATAGTAAATGGGCTTACGGGATTCTGATAGGTGTGATGACGGTCGGTATTCGAGTACTCAATCCCGCGTATCCAGAAGGCATAATGCTCGCAATCTTGTTTGCGAATCTCTTTGCTCCGTTATTTGATTTCATGGTGAAAGAACAGAATATTAAGCGTAGGCAAAAGCGCATGGTGCGTTAAGCCACTAAAGAAAAAGGCTTGCCGATGTGCAAGCCTTTCTATTGATAAAGAAACATAAAAGCTATTCAACTCCACTTCAAATCAATCTCGAATGGTTGTGTACTACCACAGTGCTCACCGCACATCTCATCGTAAGCGCTGTTATGTATCAGTGTTGCTGACGATACGCCTTGATCGCTAAAGTGGTCACGCGCTTGATTGACACTCAAAAACTTCATCGGATGGTGGTGGTCGTCTTTAATTAACTGCTTTTGCTCGCCAACGACTTGGTAAGCTAAATAAATCCCGCCTTCAAATGATTCAATTAGTAGATTCATCACAAACTCCATTTTTCTAGTTAGGTGAATATTGGTGTTACGTAGAATCGAGAACTAAGGTTCAAAGCGGGCATAAAAAAAGCAGTCCCAAGGACTGCTTTTTAAAGTAGCAACTAAAGGCGTTGATTAACGCATCGTAATAATTTACCAACACAGGTGGTTTCTGAAATAAATCTGGAAAGGGTTAAATGATAAGGCTTGATAGCCTTTTCCAGAAAAACAGCTATCTTTCGCTATTTTTCCTAAAAATTGAGTTTAGATAATATCAGTTTCCAGAAAAATATCGACTGTATTACCTGCTTGGGGGAGAGGGGATTTCAAAGTTGCTAGTTGTGCTGGAACTTATTGTTTGAGCTTTAGTCTCTCGATCTTCAAAACTAGTAACGTCATATGAATCTGATAAACAAATAGCTTCAAACTCACGTAAAGTTTTTCCATCGACTGCCTTGAGCTCATATAGGTTGCGGATAGTATGATGTACAGCGTTCAAAATATCACTCATATACTTCTAATTCTCTTTTTGGATTTTAAGGTTAGCTGACTTTATCTGTGCTGTTAGCTTGTTTCTTTCTTCTTCATTCATTTTCGCAATCAAGCAAGCTAGTTCAGCTGAACTTTCATCCTCACAAAAAAAGTAATTTAGAGGCACACCCAGCTCGTCAGCCATTTTCTTCAATGTACTGATATCCGGCGTATGCTTTCCTTTCTCGTACTGATTCATTCGCGCACTAGCTGAACTTTCATCGATACCAATACGCACTCCCAATTCTTTTTGGGAGATCTTTGCTTTTTTGCGTACCTCTTTGAGCCGCATTGGAATAGGGTTGCCGATCGACATTTATGATTCATACTAATTGGCTCTATGTGACTAAGATTTTCTTAGTTTTACTGATTTCTGTATACTAAGCAATCCTTAGTATTTTAATTGGTATAACTGGTACATGAAACGTTCTATAAAAATCAGTGCAGTAATGCACAAGTTGTTGATTAAAAAAAGAATGGATGGTTTTTCTGTTATAGAAGCTAGGGACGCTTTATTAAACATTGAAGATGGCATAAAAAACCTTGATGAAGCTCGGAAGAAGGTTTATCGCCAAATATGGCAATATCAGCAAAGGGGTTGGCTTCGAAGTGAAGGTGAAGGAAGGAACAAAAGGTATTTTCAAACCGAACAATTTCTAGAACTCGAAGTTGTGGCTCGAAGAAAGTCTGAACGTGAAGTTTCGGTAAAGCAATCTACATCGGATTACTCTGTGCTATTTCGAGAGAGTAACGAATACAAAGGTGAATTGGAGATCGTGCTTGGTGAAATTGATGAATATCAATCATTAAGATGCCGCTTTCCTGAACTTGAGAGCCGATTATCCCCATTGTTACAGCAAGCAAAAGAACGTTCAGCGCACCTGCTTGGAAAGGTTAATGGATTAACGAATGTTCTTAAAACGCTCTCAGATGACAACTTACCATGTTAAGGCAATGGCAGATCGAATGTTCTGAAAAAGCGTTACTGAAATTTAGGACAAATCAACAGCACTTCTTCTGTCAAGCAACCCCAGGGGCTGGAAAAACGGTGCTCGCCGCAACAGTTGCATCAAGGTTGCTTAACGAAGGTATGGTTGATCTTGTATTGTGCTTCTCTCCATCTTTAACGGTTTCTGATGGAATTAAAACAACCTTTTCTCAGACTCTGAATTGCGCTTTTAATGGCGGATTAGGTTCAATAGGGCAATCCTTAACATACCAATCCATTCAATTTCTTAATGATGAATTCTGGAAGACGTTACGTAACCATCGAGTATTTGTTGTATTTGATGAAATTCACCATTGCTCTGGGTCTGAACTTGAAAATGCGAATGTTTGGGGCCAACAAGTACTAATGAAGGTTCAAGGGCTTGCGACATACACGCTTGCTATGTCAGGTACTCCATGGCGTTCAGACTCTCTACCAATAGTAATGTCTGAATATAGTGATCCAGAAGGTCAAATCCTCGTTGATTATCAATACACCTTAAAGCAAGCAATTGTCGATAAGGTTTGTCGAACTCCAAAGTTGGTGTTGGTTGATAACGAACATCTTTCAGTGACCAGTGATGAGAAAGTTGAATCGTTTTCTTCAATCTTAGAAATGCTTAAGCAAACAAAAACTTCATACCAAAGTGTCATACATAACCAAGATGCTATGGAATACCTACTTGGGCTTGGCTGTAAGAAGCTTGCAAAAATCCGTACTCAATCACCCAATGCTGGAGGATTAGTTGTAGCCTCTTCTGTTCAGCACGCTCAAACAATCCAAAAGATACTCTCTCAAAAGTACTCTCAATCTGTATCAATCGTTACTTATCGCCATGAAGAACCTTTAGCCGAAATAGAACGTTATCGTCAAAGTGATGCTCAATGGATTGTAAGCGTTGGAATGATCAGCGAAGGTACGGATATCCCGCGTCTTCAAGTTTGTTGCCACATGAGTTCTGTCAAAACTGAGCTGTATTTTCGGCAGGTGCTTGGGCGTATTCTTAGAGTTAATGAGGC
>NZ_MCYD01000358.1:0-386 GCF_002876325.1 Vibrio sp. 10N.261.52.A1 | reverse complement strand
TTCGGCTTCCTTTTTTGTTTATGGCTTAATGTGATTTTTGATGCCCGTCAAATAACCATGACAAACTTTAAAATACGTTCAAAAATAAAGTTTGAATAAAATTCCAAGACTATCCAACCCATTCTCTATCGATACCTATCAAATCAACCTTCCCCTATTTACCAACTAACCAAACCGAATATTAATCCAAGCTAATTAACCAAAAAACCTTACGGTTTCTCTCACATTTTTTAGCCCTTTTACTGGCCACTATTTTTGTGAACAGCACCAAACTTAAATGATTAAGTAAAGAATAAAATAACCGAAGCTAAATTAAATACAACTTCATCTGGATTAGTAAATATCAAATAACTTTAATTTAAAACCCGCAATTTATATCGTTGGGT
>NZ_MCYD01000357.1:0-441 GCF_002876325.1 Vibrio sp. 10N.261.52.A1 | reverse complement strand
ATATCATCCTAAACCTAGTTATTAAACTTTATCCTGAAAATTTATGATAAATCTACCTCATAAGTAGACATAAAAAACACCACGTCCATCAATATTAGCACTACCTAAAATTGCAGCTGAAACCGCCGATATAGAAGCTGACAAATGGATAAATACCAAAACAAATGGATAAATCCCCCTTCTCTCTTGTAAAACCACGGCTTTCATTTATAAATTCAAGTTTTGGGTGAACATCTCTACAACCTTTCATTACAGCCCAAATTCTGCGATTAGTATCAACATCTTGAGAGAAATGATGACATTTTAGTTATGTTATTTAGAGCGGACTCTTAGGTTGAACGACAATCCCAGCCATCACATATCAATCACACAAATATAATAACTATCGCTTAGGAGTTGAGCTATGCACTGTTCTTTCAATATAAATAACAATAATGAGAG
>NZ_MCYD01000356.1:0-599 GCF_002876325.1 Vibrio sp. 10N.261.52.A1 | reverse complement strand
TGATGCTCTCCTCTAGAGGCTCTTTTACATTCATTAAAAATGTATCAATCCGGACATTAATGAACACTTCTAGGTTGGCTTTGTTGAGCATACTTTTAACTTTTCTCAACGTTTGCGAGAACATCATCAAATCACAAAGTCGCCTCTCACGATTAACGACTACGCTATCTTCTATATTGATTCCGACCACGCCAACATTCACCAACTCAGCAATATTTTCATAGATTGCCTGCGGCGTATCTCCGTAACCTGATTCAATATCCACGCTCAGAGGTAGATCTGTTGCCTGTGCAATAGCTTTTACCGCCGATAGTATCTCTTCAAATTCGATATTTTCACCATCATCAAGCCCGTGACTGCGTGCAATCGCTGCACTCGATGTCCCAATCGCTAAAAAGCCGGTTTGCTCTGCAATTAAGGCGCTTGCTACATCCCAAACATTACAAATAACGAGTGGTTTTGATTCGGTATGCATTGTCTTAAACATGTCTGATACTCCTTAAAGTGTTTTGGTTTCAGACATAGGCTAGCAACAGGCATAATAAAGAACTCGCCAGTTTCGGAAGTGAATAGTAAATTTATACCCCAGACTCTTTATG
>NZ_MCYD01000355.1:0-390 GCF_002876325.1 Vibrio sp. 10N.261.52.A1 | reverse complement strand
TCAAAAAACAAAAACGCCACCGAATCGTGCGATTGGTGGCGTTTTGTGTATCAGCTGGTTCTATAGATTCGCGCTATGAAGACATCGATTAAAATGGTCGTTCTAGTTTAATGCCAATTTCCACCAGGCTTGCACAGGTACTGGTTCTGAAATTACTAAACGTTCCCCCATCACAGGGCTTACCATCTGTACGTCTCGCTCTTTACTTATCGCCAAAGCTTGTTCCATTGGGTCTTGCCAGTCGTGCATGGAAAGATCAAACGTACTGTTGTGGATTGGCATCATCACTTTCCCTTGAAGGTCGATGTGCGCTTGAACGCTTTGCTCTGGAAACATATGAATATCGGCCCAAAGTGAGTTGTACGCACCCGTTTCTACCATGGTCAAATC
>NZ_MCYD01000354.1:0-212 GCF_002876325.1 Vibrio sp. 10N.261.52.A1 | reverse complement strand
ACTGAGCTAAGTAGCCATTTCCAAATTGTTGCTCATTTTGAAACGTTGCCGCTTCGCTGTGAACGGGGCGCATTATGCGTAGTTGAGTGAAACCCGTCAACTTTTTTTTTGAATAAATCACGAATAAACATCTGTTCGGTTTCTTTTTAGTCAAAGAGGCGTATTTGTCGGCAAAAAATAGGTCAAAAAGGCGATATATATAGGAAGTTAAC
>NZ_MCYD01000353.1:0-348 GCF_002876325.1 Vibrio sp. 10N.261.52.A1 | reverse complement strand
CTTATCAAAGCGCTCTCCTTTCTTCCCGCTAATTTCATTGTTGCGTTCGCAGGCGACGGCTCAAACCGAACCCAATTAGAAGCGTTAACGACAAAACTTGGTTTACAAGATCGCGTAATATTTCTGGGGTTAGTTGAAGACATGACTACATTTTATGGCTCGCTCGATACTTTCTGTCTTCCTTCACGACACGAAGGTCTACCCCTGTCTACGTTAGAAGCGCAAGCTTGCAATATTCCTACGGTAGCCATGGATGTTGGTGCAGTGGATGAAACGCTATGTCCAATTAGTGGCACATTGGTAAAAAAAGGAAACATTATTGAGTTAGCCAACGCTCTGCTAGAGGGC
>NZ_MCYD01000352.1:0-598 GCF_002876325.1 Vibrio sp. 10N.261.52.A1 | reverse complement strand
GTTCTAACTATGACTATTTCAATCGTTGATTATGGCATGGGGAATATTGGCTCGGTAACCCGAGCCATATCTGCTTGTGGTTATAAGGCTACCATTGCTTCAACCGCCGAAGATATATTACAAGCGGATAAAATTATTCTACCGGGTGTAGGTTCTTATGCTAAAGCAATGCAGGAGTTGAGAACGAGAGGGCTTGAAGAGGCGATTTTAGAATCTGCTATTGATGATGAAATTCCAGTTCTTGGTATTTGTTTAGGCATGCAAATCTTGTCCACGTTAGGTCATGAGCATGGGGAAACTAAGGGCTTAGGCTTGATCCCTGGTGAAGTTATTAGATTAAGACCAAAAGATGTAATGGCTCGTGTGCCTCATGTAGGTTGGAATTCTGTTGAGGTTTTAACAACTTCCCCTTTATTTGATGGGATTCCATCTGGAAGTGATTTTTATTTTGTTCATAGCTACCACTACCAGGTTGAGAGTTTGTCAAACGTATTGGCAAAAACCGAGCATGGAGGCGAGTTCACCTGTGCTGTGCAGAACGATAATGTCTTTGGAATGCAGTTTCATCCAGAGAAAAGTCAAAAGCTTGGCCTTAAAT
>NZ_MCYD01000351.1:0-594 GCF_002876325.1 Vibrio sp. 10N.261.52.A1 | reverse complement strand
GAAATTGACCGCATAGATAGAAGCATTCTTATCCAACTTCAAAAGAATAATCGTATTCCCAATTTAGCATTGGCCGAGCTTGTTGGTTTGTCACCGCCTGCCTGTTTAAAGCGTGTAAAACGTTTGAGAGAGGAGGGAGTGATCGTGGGCGATGTATCTATTATTAACCCTGAGCTTGCTGGTCATAAGATGACTTTGGTCGTGTCTGTCGAAATGGAGCGAGATAGAGGCGATATTTATCAAATTTTTCGCCATTCTATCTCGAAGGCTACAGAAGTTACGCAGTGTTATCAGATCTCAGGCAGTTATGACTTTATGCTTATCGTGACTGTTAAAGATATCCAAGCCTACGAAGTCTTTGTTGAGCGAGTGCTACGCAAAGATCTCAATATTCGTAAGTTCCACACCTCTGTATCAATGAGAACGGTGAAGTTTAGTACTGAATTGAATTTAGAAGAGGCGTAACCGAGAGTAGGACGTTTAGTACAAAATTGCAGCTATGTGAGGTAACTAGCTTAAATTCGTATAAATAGCAGGCATTTACGCAAAATGTGACGTTCACATTTTGTCATAACTTTAATAATTGTATATATT
>NZ_MCYD01000350.1:0-359 GCF_002876325.1 Vibrio sp. 10N.261.52.A1 | reverse complement strand
CGCTTCGCCCATCGATACGATTTGCTGCAACTTTCTTCCAGGGATACCGTCTTCAGTTCCTCTAGGAAGCTGCAAGCCTTTGAGAGCTGTATTAGTAAATTGAGTGCTTTGGTGAGCCTGCGTAAGCAGAGGCAGAAAACGACCGAGCTCAGTTATCAACAGATCAGGCTGTTCTTTCAATGTCTGAATATTTTCAGTCGTTAAGCTGTTTAACCAGTCAACAAGCGGCGAGTTAACATCTTGCCATGGCTGCTGTTGTGTTTGGCATAGGTGAAAAGGCTCGGAACGCCAATAAACTTGGTGCTCAAGCAAAAATGAGTCGAGTATTTTAAATCGTGAATGCATGCTTCCCCCTATGA
>NZ_MCYD01000349.1:0-446 GCF_002876325.1 Vibrio sp. 10N.261.52.A1 | reverse complement strand
AAGATGGCAAGATCAACGATTTCCGTGGTACTTACGCTGAGTTCCTAAAAGCACGTGGCTAATCTAGGCTAGTGCTTCGGACAACCGCTGTTTGTAGACATCGATAGTCTACAGATAACAGAAAGTGTCCTTATAGAATTAAAACGCCCTTATCAGCATAAAGCGATAAGGGCGTTTTTTATTACCTACAGTGTATTCAGAGGTGGTGACAGCCCACAACAAAGTAGGCTACACATCAGTATTTAAACTGAGCCACAATCTTCTCTAATTTCACACTCACGCTCGATACCTGTTCACTACAACGCACTGATCCTGATACTACGGTATGTGTATTACTTGCTAGATGAGCGATGTCGCTGATGTTTCGGTCGATCTCCGCAGATACCATGGATTGTTCTTCAGATGCTGTCGCTATCTGACTGTTAAGGTCGAACATCTCTCCGACT
>NZ_MCYD01000348.1:9410-19272 GCF_002876325.1 Vibrio sp. 10N.261.52.A1 | reverse complement strand
AGATATCAGAGGAAACACTTAATAGTAAAGAGAGTTTTGTCTTCAAGTATTTAATTGAGAATGCTTCAATTTCAAACCCTCAATCAGCTCGAGATGTTGAAGAGTCATTTAAATTACATTTTGATGAAGAGTTCAGTTTGTATGCTCTAAAAAATATTATCGCTTCTATAAGAAAGAAGTACCGAAACCTTTGTAAAAAGGCAAAGGTTGATAATAATAGTGAACTCATATCAAACCTCTATAAAGTGGGTTACTTTATCGATCTCGATAAAAGTTCAGAGAACCGTATCGCACCCAAATATGACATCAACCAGTTCAAACCGAGCCAGGCTACAATGCTGAAGTTGATGTTCAACACATACCACAAGGAGCTGATCAGGGCTTTGATCACTGTGCTCACGGTGACTTCACTCTTCTTACTCGTTATCTATTTTTTCCAAATTCTTTATACGATGAAAATTGCAGATGAATACAGCGAAAACACGCTGCATATTGCAGAAGAAATCATGGATTTTGGCTGTGACACTACAGGTGCAATTCATTCTTTAAGACACTCTCTTAACCTCGACTCCGTTGTCATGACTACACCCCAAGGCTCCTGCTTCATCTCTAAAGCTCGTTCTCAATCTGTTGAAATAGATAAGATCGATGACTTCTACGATAGCCGCGATTTTTCCTATTCTCGTTTCACAAACTCAGAAAAGAATACCGAGTTAACGGTACGTATTTCAAAAGGCTCTATTGAAGCACGTTACAGAAACTCATTGCTGCCTCTGCTCGTTGATTCCGTCTCAATACACAAAAATGGTTACTACATTCTCAACTTAGGCGAAACCAGCCAGGCGATTTACACCTCTCCACTACCAAGCGGAGCGACCATTACTTTCTATAGTGACGATATCATTGCACTATGGGGCGTGCTGTCACTATTGCTCGCAATCCTACTCTATCGCTCTTATATTCTAGGATTCTTTATCTATCTCTTTCGATGGAAACACATCTCGTTTGAAGAAGAACCAATCATCAATACAGAAGACAACACCGTTTTATACTACGAGTTGTTGTCTCGGGTACGTAATGTCGGTGTTCTTAGCTTTATTAATACGATGAGACGCACCAACCTACTGACTTTTCATACCATTTTGCTTATTGAAACGGTAAGAAACGCCAAGTTACACAACAGCCATGAGATATACGGGGTTAACGTGTGTCCAAGTGCCTTGGTAGGTAACAACTTTTCTAAGCTTAAAGAACACTTAGACGCAATGGAGGCTAATGAATTTGTCGTCGAGATAACGGAATACTCAAACATTGGCTATGGTTGCGAAGTCATCGACAACATCAAAGCAATCAAGAAACTGGGCATCACCATCGCACTGGATGACTTTGGTACAGGAAACAACAACATCGAAATCATCAGCGTTATCTCCCCTACTTATTTAAAGTTGGACCGCTGTTTTGTGAAAGACATTGAATCAGGAGAGCATCACCAAGGCGTGCTACTCAATATCTCGGAGATCGGACGCCTATCCAATATTACGATGATCTATGAAGGTGTTGAGACGCGCAGACAACAATACATCTTGTGTCAGTTGGGCTACAACTTACATCAGGGCTACCTTTATAGCCGCCCTCAAAGTACATCCAGCTAATCCTTTTTATCAGGTTCCGGTGAGCTCAAAGGCAACGATTAAATTAAGCGTTATTGCACTTAAGGCTTTCAGAGTTCACAGGAAAATAAGCGTCTAGTAACCCTTTAGCAGTCAGTGGTTTATCAAAGTAATAACCTTGTAGTAAATCACAATGGTATTGCTGTAGCTTCGCCATCTGCTCTGGGGTTTCGACCCCCTCGGCAACGACTTTCATCTGACAAGAGGCGCCAATATCAATAATGGCTTTCACTAAAGTCTCACTGTGCTGACTGGAATTCAGTTTGCCGATGAAAGATCGGTCGATCTTTATCTCTGTGATTGGCAGAGTATTAAGGTAATTGAGTGATGAAAACCCAGTTCCAAAATCATCGAGCGAGATACCAAATCCATAATCTCGAAGCCTTCTTAGTATCGGCTCTACGATATGCAGATCTTTGATAAGAATGTTTTCCGTTAACTCGAGAGTGACTCGTTGTGGAGCAATGCCGATCTCCTCCACTAAACGTATCACTTTCTCGTCAAAACCCAGTTCGAACACCTGTTTAGGCGACACGTTAACGGACACACATATCGCCTCAGGTCCATTTGGTATCAAATTAAGGGTGTCTTCGCACGCTCTCCTTAACACGAACTCACCAATCTCATGAATTTTCCCTACTCGTTCAGCAGCCGGAATGAAATCTAAGGGTGAGACAAACCCAAGTGAACCATTATTCCAACGGCACAGCGCTTCCACGCCTTTTAGCTGTTTAGAGTGTGCATCGACCTGTGGTTGATAGAACACGCTGAATTCACCACGTTCTAGGGCTGTTTCTAACTGCTTTTCTACCGAATAGTCATACTTCACTTTTCGATTGATTACATCGTCATAAAAAACAGCATCCCCCTTGTTTGACTCTTTTGCCTTGTACAGCACAATGTCCGCTTTCGTTAGCAACTCCTCTACTCCAGTCCCATCATAGGGGTACATAGAGACGCCCGCCGAACACCGAGTCGATACTGTTACACCATTTAGGTCAAAGGATGGATTGAAGACATCTTGGATTTGCTTAACTTTCTGTTCTGCATTAGAAAGGTCATGAATACCGGGCAAGCAGAAAACAAACTCATCCCCCCCAAAGCGAGAGACGACATCATTCTCTCCTAAGATATCTTCAAAACGCTGACCTATCTGCTTTAACAATTCATCTCCACTCGCATGCCCAAACTGGTCATTAATGCGCTTGAAGTTATCGAGGTCGACAAAAACCAATGCCACCAGCTTACCCTCAAGTTTTGAGTGAGCAATAGCCCGGCTGACTTGAAGCTCTAGTTCAGAACGATTAGGAAGTGCCGTCAGAGAATCGTGTTTTGCCATATGTTGCAGTCGACGGCGACTGTTTTGGATTCGGCTAAAATCGTCTGCGATTCTCTGCTCCATTTGAGAAAAGCGAGTCGATATTCTTCGACTGATAAGGGCGCTGATGAAAATACAACTCATCGTCACCAACACACTTAATATAAGAACAAGACCAAATTCGTTACGTGATTCAGCTAACAACTCATTTTTTCGTTTCTCTATCGAGGCATTAACATTATTCAAATACACGCCTGTGCCAACGATCCAATTCCAATCACCGACCTTTTTGACATAGCTACTTTTAGGCCCAATAACGCCATTTTTATCAGCGGTAACATAATCAACGAATCCGCCCTCTTCAGATTTCGCTAGAACATCTTGCTCAAAGCGACTTCCAAGATCATCGTAGACGTTAACCCCTTGCCCTATATTAATTCGATTTGCGTGGAGTAAGCTGTCACCATTTTGTTCAAAAACAAACAGATAGCCATTATCACCCACGATTACTCTCGACAGTATTTCTAGAATCCTTTGATAACTGGCTCGCTTAACATCATCCAGAGACACGCCAGTACCAAAGTACCAGTCAAAGGGCTCGAATCGGCGAATATAGGTTAATTTCTCATAGTGCGTACTGTCGATATACGGCTTATCTATATCTCTCCCCTCTAGTTCTGGGCGCGGAACGAAGTACCGAGAAAAAGCACCATTACTCTGCTTAAGAAGTTCAATCTGTTCTTTGATGACAGCCACACCTTGAGTGTCTGTCGTTTTAAGCTGATTGGTGTTTTCAATTTCTGGGTTAAGAGGATGAACGAGTGACGTGCCCTGCATGTCATAGGCGTAGATGTACTCTTGTTTTTCAGCATAACTCAGCTTTCTGATCTCATTTAAAATCAGTTGTTTAAGCTTATCTTCTGGCAGGTGTTGGTTCGAAGAATAGATATTTTGAGCCGCAGTGTACGCTCTATCTAACCGTCGAGTAATACGCTTTTTTACTTCATCTTCAACAAGGCGTTGAGTGTGTGTGATTTGCTGAGAAACCTGAAGCACCTGCGCCTCAATGGAGCCTTTTTGGGCAGCAATATAGTCGGTTCGAATTAACTCAACCAACGCCTTAACCTTTTGATTCACACTCTTGAACATCGCCATATTCAAGATGATCGCAGAAAAGATGATGATGGTTATTGGCAAATACTTGGTAAACCAGACCAGTTTTTTGTCATTAATGTGCAACATACGAACTCAACACCACAGTACGGAGTGCTATATAATAACGTTGTTTTTACTGAACATCCAACCATAAAAATATTCTATTTACTTTTATAAAAGTCTTGCCAATACGAACAAAAAGGTTAGTGTTATACACACGTATATCACCATGCAGTTTTAATTATGACCGAATGGAAAGACGACCAACCGATCTTTAGGCAGCTTGCCACTAAGATCAGCGACCAGATTCTGCAAGGTATTTGGCTAGAGCAACAGGCCCTGCCCTCTGTGCGCGCTGTTGCTGCTGATCTTAAAATCAACCACCTTACCGTCATGAAAAGCTACCAGTTACTGGTTGATGAAGGCTTGGTTGAAAAGAAGCGAGGCCAAGGTATGTATGTAGCCGAAGGTGCACTTCAAAAACTGAAAGAATCCGCACACCAAACTTTCATCAACACACAGATCCCAGCCATCGCTGAGACGCTAGGCATCATTGATATGAGTGTCGAAGAACTCGTGAAACAGCTAGAACAACATATAAAGGACAAGTCATGAGTACTTTACTTTCCGCGAAAAACGTCACTAAAACTTATTCGAATCAAGTGGGTGTAGAGAACATCAGCTTCGAACTAAAACCTGGCCAAGTACTTGGCTTACTTGGACATAATGGCGCTGGTAAATCGACTCTCATCAAGTCACTACTTGGTGGGCATAACTACCAAGGTGAAATCGAAGTCAACGGCTACCACCCAATCCACCAGCATGCAGAACTCATGCTGCACCTATCTTACATCTCTGATGTGAATGTGCTTCCTGAATGGATGACCATCAAACAACTACTTCGTTACACCGAAGGCGTACACCCGAATTTCAACCGACAAAAAGCCGAGCAAACCCTGAGTAGCACGAACATTAAACTCTCTTCCACGATCAAACAGCTCTCTAAGGGGATGAAAGTACAAGTTCACCTTGCGATCATCATCGCAACTGACACTCAGGTACTGATCTTGGATGAGCCAACACTTGGCCTAGATTTGATTTACCGAGACACCTTCTACCGCCACCTGTTGGAATGGTTCCACGATGGCGAGCGTGCGATGATCATTGCTAGCCATGAGGTTTCTGAGATCGAACATCTACTGACAGATGTACTTATTCTCAAACAAGGCCGCTGCGTGCTGCAGAAAAGTATGGAAGCGATCGAGAGTGATTACTTCATTATCGAAGTTGCTAACAATCACTCAAGCGACATTCAAAAACTGAAACCACTCACTTCACAACCGGGATTAGGAACGACTAAATGGTTATTGGAAGGTCAGTACAAACCACAAGTTGAATCACTAGGTAACATCTACAACGTTGGTCTTGCCGACCTATTCCTTGCAACACAGACGGAGAAGGCATAATGCACCCAAGTTTTTACATGCTAGAAAAAGAACTTATCGAGCACAAAATCAATACTCGATTACCTCTATTCGTTGCGTTGTGTGGTTTGTTACTGTTCGTGAGTCTGTTCTTTAATGGCGCGGCACAGCATGAGTTTTTCTTCCAGATGGAAGTTAACGGTGATGTGAGCGACATCCACAGAGAATTCGCACAAGACCTTAACTCAGTGATCTACTTTGGCGCGGGCCTAATTTCACTGCTGCTTTCAACACTGTATATCCCAAAAACACTGCGTAAAGAGCGCCAAGAAGGCAGCTCGATGTTTTGGAGAAGCATGCCGGTATCGAATGCTCTGACTCACGGTGTGAAGCTAGGCTTTGGTTTAGTGGTGATACCCGCTATCTGCGCCCTATTGGTTTTATTTGCCGATGTTCTATTCTGGATTCTAAACGTATCTAGCGAACAACAATTGGCGCTACTAGTAGAACAGCAATCACTGTTTTATGTGCTCACCAATTGGTTGGTATTCTTTGGTCGAATGCTGTTAGTTGCCTTGGTGCTATTACCGTTAGCGACAATGACACTGGCTATCTCGCAGCTGGTTAACTCGCCATTGCTTGTCATATTTGTTTCAAGCTTTGCAATAAAATGGCTGGCTATCGCACTGTTCGGTTTCTATGGCATCAATGACTTCTTTTCTGTTATCGCTTCACTACCGATGAAAGTACTTACGGCAAGTAACCCGCTCAGTGCGCTCTCTGACGTCTCTGTCTTATCTTTGAGTATTTACATCTTGCTTGGGATTGGTGGCTATCTACTGAGCCTTAAATTAAACAGAACGGACGATGTAAGCCTAAAGACACTATTCCAATAACAGATTACAAAATCTATCGCGTGATAGGTAGATAATGAAATCAAAGCTTCTGAGAAATCGGGAGCTTTTTTATTGCCCGCAATTTCTGTTTGGAGCTTGGGTGTGGAATCGTTGTACTAAGTAGAAAATATACTAGGTAACAGATTAACTGTGTCAGAGGTTTGCTTTGAGAGGTATTAATGAGCTGACATTAAATTGCATTGTTATTAATGCCTGCCAGCTCTTTGGGGGATGATTTCTTTAGCTACCGACCAGATGAAGGTCATTGAGAGTGCTATCGAAATCGGTTTGTTTCATTTTGTAGCCATTGATGGCTGTGATTGAAAGACTTTCAGCTTTGCAAGTTTTTAGCTTTATTACTTGATATGTAAAGCTTATTTCTTTGAAGCTTCTTTCGAAGTGTCTTTCCAGTATTGGATACGAACGCGATGAAGCTGTGCTCTTCTCATTTTTTTCATAAGGTATTTTTCCTTTTCATTTAGCTGCTCTTCATGAGCTTTTTTATTGCCAACTATTCGAATCTAACGGTGTTTGATGGCCAGATCAATGATACAAATCACAAAATATAAAGAGTTCTTAGTACCATTTACATCAAAATATGACCAGGATATCAACTGCGGCTCAATTTAATCCAATAAGCCGTTCTACCTATTAAAGGTTAGATCCCTCAGATGACAAACTCATTTCAGTATCAATACACTTCTATGATACCCATTTAATAGACCGGAACATCGAGGATTTAGTTCCCCAAATTATTATACCCTCCCCAAACAAAGTTACACCGTAACTTAAGCTTGTAGGGTTACGTCTATTTTTTATTCACATTGGTCTATACGACACATAATCAAAATGGGATTATGTTGATGAAAGGCAACACGATAAGTAAGGATGGGCAGACCAAAATGGACACAACAATCAGTAAAGTGATTTTACAAGGGCATATTGTCGTACCAGACGATGATTTAGAAGATGTTATACAAGCACTGACCGTTCATAAGGAACTCACGTTGGCTGAGCCGGGCTGTATTGTATTTCGTGTTAGCCAAAGCTCACTGCAACCAAACCGCTTTGAAGTATATGAAGAGTTCACTAACCGTAAAGCGTTTGAGGCCCACCAAAATAGAGTGAAAACCTCTGACTGGGGCAAGATAACTAAGAACGTGACACGCCATTATCAAGTGACCGATGTAACCACACCATCATGACCCAAGCATTGACCAACCAAATCGCAGCCTTGATCGAACAAGATCCGCTGCGAACCAAAATCGTAGAGTGTGTGGCTCAATTAGCTCTACCACAATGCTATGTCGCTGCAGGCTTCGTGAGGAATCTAGTTTGGGATCACTTGCATGGATTTGATAACCCCACACCGCTCAACGATATTGATGTGATCTACTTTGATCGCGGTGATTATGGTTCCCAATCGGACATAGATTACGAAGCTCAGCTAAAACAGCAGCTACCTGAACTCAACTGGCAAGTTCGTAATCAAGCCAACATGCATACTCGAAACCAAGATAAACCTTATCAAAGTACGCTAGATGCAATGAGTTACTGGCCTGAGAAAGAAACCGCTATCGCAGTAAAGAAAAACAGCCATAGACGTATCGAGTGTATATCGGCTTTTGGTTTAGAGAGCTTGTTCAATTTGAAAATAACGCCAAACCCGAACCGCGGTCGCGACGTATTTGATCAACGAGTCCAATCTAAAAACTGGCTAACTCATTGGCCAAAATTAACCATTGGCCAGAGTTAACTATTACTGACAGCTAACTATCGAACAGCTTCAAAGCTAAAACCATTGACTAAAAGCCCAATCAGATCGAACATGCCTCACTTATTAGCTAAACCGCACGCGGTAACAAACGATTTCTTCTTCTCGTCATACTGAGTAACAACCATGAACCAACAATACATGCTGCAAGCACTTGAAGCTTCGCGTCAAGCCCTACCCGACTGTCAACCAAACCCACCAGTGGGGTGTGTATTGGTGAAGAGCGATAAAGTAGTGTCTGTTGGTTACACACAAAAGGTTGGTGGGAATCACGCTGAAGTCGAGGCACTGAATCACTATGACGGCGATATGGAAGGCGTAACAGCCTACGTGACATTAGAGCCGTGCTCTTTTGTCGGTAGGACACCAGCTTGTGCTAATACTCTGGTTGAAGCCGGTGTAAAACACGTTGTGGTTGCTATGCTCGATCCAGATCCTCGCAACAACGGCCGCGGTGTAGCAATACTGGAGTCGCATGGTGTGAAAGTTGACGTGGGGCTATGCCAAGCACAAGCGAGTGCTTTTTTAACCCCATACCTTGGTAAGTCTTAGTGCTCAGCATCTGTGGCGTTTAGCTATTGCGCTAGGCTTATTGAGGACTCGTTACTCAACATCTAATAAACCAAGGCTAGCCCACGTCTACTCGATAAAGTGGGTTAGCTGGCGCATAAACAAAGTATGCCCAGATATGATCATAAACCGCATGTTGGTTAGGGAATGGCGCTAACGCTTTCGCTTCCTCTAAACTGCACCATCGATACTCAGTGTGCTCGTGGTTTAGTTCTACCGCTTGGTCTGGCGGGCAAAGTACAGCAAAGATCGGGATAAGTTGAATGACATTGACGTTCGCCTCGTAGAATTGCTCCAAAAATTGAGCGTTATACAATTCTTTCGCTTCGATTTTAGTTTCTTCTTCAAATTCACGTACGATTGCCTTCCAACCAGTTTCACCCGCTTCAATCGAGCCAGCAACATGGCACCAATAGCCGCCCTTTACGCGTTTCATTAATAGCATTTTCGTTTGTCCGTCGATCTCAGAAAGAGCGACACCAGCCACAATCGAAGTATTGAGTGGAATCATAACGTTACCTTATTTTGAACACGAAGCGAGCAAGCCTAGCACCCTTCCATTAGTAAGTAGTCTTCGATGATGAAAAACGAGAGACCAATCATTAATTTGTATTCCTCCCCAAGCACTCCAGCCTTATGCGAACAATCAAGTTTACTGTATCAAACCACGGTGCGATTTCTTATTTGAGGCGCTTTTAGATAAAGAGTAGAATCGCCTGCCTTATACTGTATTTAAGCTCTCAAAGCACAGTAGACTCGTAGCCATTTATCACCATCAAGTAAGACGACTATATGCACTCATCAAAACCAACGCACGACTCAGAAAACAGACATACACCTGAGCACTGCTTCACTCGCTTTCAACAGCCGATCGAGTCATATTCTTTGCCTGAGCGTTTCACCTTTCCGTTCTACTACGAACCACATCCATTATGTGAAATTGCGTCGCACCAGCTTCAACAATACCTAGAAACCCAAACCGATTGGCAGCACGACTTCGGACTGGATTCTGACGAAGGTCGCGGCAAGATGTTTGGTGTACTACTAGTAAGAAG